>CAYNGG010000178.1:0-8156 GCA_964396575.1 uncultured Desulfobacteraceae bacterium
CCACCTACAGCCCCCATAAAAAAGGGGGGACGCCGGCCGGCGTTCCCCCTTTTTTGCTTCAAGGCTCAAGGATGAACTGCTGTTTACCCTATCACTCTTTTCTGTTCCTCGTCGCTGCCTTCGACAAAACAGGCAATAACCGGCTACTTACTTCTTCCCCCCCAGATAGGCATTGACCACATCGGGATTGGTGAGGAGGTCCTTGGCCGAGTCCTGGATCACGATCCGGCCCACCTCCATGACATATCCCCGATGGGCCAGCTTGAGGGCGGCCCGGGCGTTTTGCTCCACGAGCATAACGGTGACGCCGGCCCGGTTGATCTGGCGGATGGTGTCGAAGATGGTCCGGACGAGGATCGGGGCCAGGCCGAGGCTCGGCTCGTCGAGAAGGAGGAGCCGGGGGTTGCTCATGAGGGCCCGGCCGATGGCGAGCATCTGCTGCTCGCCGCCGGAGAGGGTGCCGGCGAGCTGCTCCCGGCGCTCTTCGAGCCGGGGAAAGAGCTCATAGATCCACTTCCGGTTTTTTTCCGTCTGCTCCACATCGCTGGAGGTAAAGGCGCCCAGATTCAGGTTTTCCCGGACGGTCAGGGTGCCGAAGACCCGGCGGCCTTCGGGGGCCTGGGTGACCCGCTGGCGGACGACTTTGTGGGCCGGGAGCTTGTGGAGCGGCTGGCCGTCCAGCAGGATTTCCCCCTCCGAGGGCTTGAGAATCCCGGAGATGGTCATCAGGGTGGTGGATTTGCCGGCGCCGTTGGCGCCCAAAATGGCGACGATCTCGCCTTCTCCGACGGTCAGATCGATCCCGTGGAGGGCTTCGACGTTGCCGTATTTTACATGGAGGTCCTTGATTTCGAGCAGATTTGTCATGGTGGTATCCGTCACTCGCTTCCGGCGGCCGCGTCCTCGATCTCGTCGGCTTCCTCGTCCTCGGTTCCCAGATAGGCCTCGATCACCTTGGGGTTTTCCTTGATCTCATCCGGTGTTCCCTCGGCGATCTTCCGGCCGTATTCGATGACCACGATATGGCCGCAGGCTTCCATCACCAGCCCCATGTCGTGCTCGATGAGGAGGATGGTCAGGCCCCGTTCCCGCATCTTTCCGATAAGCCGGATCAGGTTGTCGGTCTCCTGCTCGTTCATTCCGCCGGCCGGCTCGTCCAGAATCAGGAGGCGGGGGCCGGAGGCCATTGCCCGGGCAATCTCCAGGATGCGCTGGTTGCCGTAGGAGAGGTTTTTGGCCAGGTGATTGGCGTAGGGGCGGAGTCCCACGAGCTCGAGCTGGGTGAGGGCCAGTTGGAAGGCCTTTTCCTCTTCGGCCCGCTGGGACCGGGTTTTCAGCATGGCGCTGATGGCCCCGGATTTCATCCGGCAGTGGCAGCCGGCCAGGACGTTTTCCATCACCGAGAGGTTCTGGAAGAGCCGGATGGTCTGGAAGGTCCGGGCGATCCCCAGCTCCACGATCCGGTGGGTGATCCAGCCTTCGATTTCGGTGCCCTCGAAGACGATGTTTCCGGTGTCGGGCTTGTAATTCCCGGTGATCAGGTTGAAGACGGTGGTCTTGCCGGCGCCGTTGGGGCCGATGAGGCCCATGACGGTTTCCGGCTCGAGCTCGAAGGACACGTCGTCCACGGCGGTAAGACCCCCGAAGGTCTTGGTTACGTGTTTCAGGCTGAGGATGCTCACGAGGCCACCTCGCTTTCCGGGGCGACGGGCGGCTCCGCCTCGGGCTCATCCAGCGGGTAGTGCCGGGGCCGGGGCGGAAGGATGCCCTGGGTCCGAAAGATCATCATCAGAATCATGGCCGCGCCGTAAATGAGCATCCGGGTGTTGGCAAAGCCCCGGAAGACCTCCGGGAGCCCGACCACCAGAAAGGCGCCCAGGATCGCGCCGGGGATGGAGCCCGATCCGCCCAGGATTACGATCATGAACATGACCACCGACTCCCAGAAGGAAAAGGACGCCGGCGAGACAATGGTCATCTTGGCGGCGAAGAGGGTGCCGACCATCCCGGCCCAGACGGCGCCCAGGACAAAGGCCATGAGCTTGTACCGGGAGGTGTTGATCCCGCTGCCCTCGGCGGCCACCTCATCTTCCCGGAGGTAATTCAGAGCCCGGCCGAACCGGGAGTTTTCCAGCCGTCGGAAGAAGAAAACCGTCACGCCGGCGCAGGCGAAGATCAGGTAGAAGAACTGATGGGGCAGGCGGATCTTGTAGCCGAAGATCTCCGGCCGGGGAATCCCGAAAATCCCGTTGGCTCCGCCGGTAATCCCGAAGACGTCGTTGATCAGGGCGATCCGGACGATTTCCACCATCCCGATGGTGACGATGAGGAGATAATCTCCCCGGAGGTGGATGATGGGCCGGGCGACAATGAGGGCGAAGAGGCCGGCCAGAATGCCCGACAGGGGCATCAGCCAGAGGACCGGGACGCCGTAAGTGGTGCTGATGATGGCCGTGGTATAGGCCCCCACCGCGTAAAAGGCGGCATGGCCCATGTGAAACATCCCGCCGTAGCCCACGATGATGTTCAGGGACAAGCCCAAAATGGCGTAGAGTCCCACGCTGTTGAGCACATCGACCCAGTACCGGTTGAGATACAGCGGGGCGAAGAGCAGGGCGACGACGATGACCGTGTAGATGGTGTTCCGGCGATCTTTGAATAGTTCCATCATATCTTTTCCGCAACCCGTTCACCCAGCAGTCCGGTGGGACGAACGATCAAGATGAGAATCAGGACCAGAAAGGCGATGGCGTCTTTCCAGGCGATGGAGATATAAGCCGCCCCCATGGCCTCGATAACCCCGAGGAGAATCCCCCCGACCATGGCTCCGGGGATGTTGCCGATCCCGCCGAGGATGGCCGCGGTGAAGGCCTTCAGGCCGTAGATCCACCCCATGGTGAAGTTGACCTGGCCATAGTAGAGCCCCACCATCAGCCCGGCCGCGCCGCCCAGGGCCGGCCCGATGAAAAAGACGATCATGATCACTCCGTTGACGTCGATGCCCATGAGCCGGGCGGCGCCCTGGTCTTCGGCCGCTGCCCGGATGGCCGTGCCCACCTTGGTCTTCTGGATAAAGGCGTAGAGGGCGACCATCATGAGGACCGAGGTCAGGAGGATCAGGATGCGGATGAGGGGGATGGGCATCCCGAAGATATCGAGGGTCACCTTGGGGAGAATGTCCTGGGGATAAACGTGGAACCGGGCCCCGTAGATCAGCATGACCGTGTTCTGGAAGAAGATGGATGCGCCCAGCGCGGAGACCACCGCCGACAGCCGGGGAGAGGTCCGGAGCGGCTTGTAGGCCGCCTGGTCCAACAGAATCCCCACGATCCCGACGAGAATCATCACCATGATCGCCAGGAGCAGAACCCCGGCCAGGGCTCCCAGCCGGTCGGTGAGGGACATGGCGGTGAGGAGCGTCAGGCCCAGGTAAGCGCCGATGGTGAAAAGGTCGCCGTGGGCAAAGTTAATCAGCTTCAACACCCCGTAAACCATGGTGTAGCCCAGGGCGATCAGGGCGTAGATGCCGCCGACGGCCAGTCCGTTTGTCAACTGTTGAAAGAATTGTTCCATGGATGTCCGGCCTTCACAAGCGGGGCTCAGCGCCGCTCATCGGGCGTCGGCCGGCGTTGGTGAGGCGGGGAAGCCGGCGTCGGTGGGGGAGCGGGGCGCTGGAGCCGTTTCCGGTGAGGAGCCGGGCGGATGGACGGCCCGGCTCCAGGGGGTCGATGAATCGCGGTCGCCGCTAGGGCTGGAGAATAAACTCGCCCTTGTCGTTGACCTTGTACACCCGGTAAACCTTGCCCACCCGGTCGCCCTTGTCGTTAAAGGAGATTTTGCCGGTGAGGCCCGGGTAGTCGGTCAGCTTTTTGTGGAGGTACTCCGCCAGGGTGTCGGTATCGGTGGATTTCGTCTGGCGGACGGCCTCGGCCACCACCCGGAACCCGTCGCCGGCCAGCACCGCGTAAATGGAGTTGGGCGGATTGCCGTATGCCTTGTCAAAAGCGGCCACGAAATCCCTGGCCTCGGGGGTGTCGAGGTCCTTGGGCAGGGGAGCGCTGATGAAATAGAACCCGGCCACCGAATCATTGCCGGCGATCTTGACCAGGTCCGGGTGGTTGGTGGCGTCCCCGCCGATAAAGGGGACATCCCATCCCGTCTCGCTTTTCTGGCGGAGGAGCAGGCCGGCCTCGGGGTAATAGCCGGTGAAGAAAACCCCGTCGGGCTTGGCGGCCTTCATCTTGGTGAGAATGGAGTTGTAATCCCGCTCACCCGGGGTCAGGGCCTCGAAAAAGACGATCTCGACGCCCTCGGTCTTTTCCAGAAGGCCCATGGCCTCGGTGGCCAGCCCCTTGGCGTAAGAGGTGTTGTCATGGAGAATGGCGACCTTTTTAAAGCCGAGGTCATTGATGGTCTGAGCCGCGACCTTGCCCTGCTCGTCGTCCCGGGGGCAGGTCCGGAAGAAATAGTTGAGGCCCTTTTCGGTGAGCCGGATGGCGGTGGAGCCGTTGGCCACCTGGATAATGGAGGATTCGTCGTAGATGTTCTGGGTGGCCTCGGTGATGGATGATCCGTAGGTGCCGATCACGGCCACGATGTCCTTGGTGGTCAGGCGGGTGGCGGCCAGGGATGCCTGCCGGGGATCACCGGAGTCGTCCTCGGCGATGATCTCCACCTCCATGCCGTTTAATCCGCCGGCATCATTGATCTGGCCGGCCAGCAGGTCGAGGACCTGCTTCATCTCCTGGCCTTCGGCGGCCCAGGGGCCGGTCATGGGGCCCATCAGGCCGATCTTGACGGTGTCGGCGGCAAAGGCCGTTCCGGACAGGGCGATACACAGGGCCAGAATCATTGGGAACAGTCGTTTCATGTAAAACTCCTTTTTGTTTTAGGGTAAAACGGGGGCTTGCGGGGGGCCGTCTCATGAGGCCCCATCCATCAGCAGCAAGCGCTTATAGCAGAGGGGGTGATTCCCGTCAACGCCCGCCGGCGGCCTTAACCGGACCGTTGGGCGATGCACTTGACTTCCACCGCCGCGCCCTTGGGCAGGGCTGAGACGCCCAATGCGGCCCGAGCCGGGCGGTGGTCTCCGAAAAAGTCCGCGTAGATCTCGTTGACCTCGGCAAACCGGCCCATGTCGGTGAGGAAGACCTCGACTGAAACGACGTCGGACCGCTTGCAGCCGGCGGCTTCGATCACGGCGCCGAGGTTTTCGAGGGCCTGGCGGGCCTGGTCGGCAAAGGCGGGGCCGGCCAGCTCGCCGGTGCCGGGGATCATGCCGATCTGTCCGCTGACAAAGACCCACGGCCCGGCGGCGATCCCCTGGGAATAGGGGCCGACGGCGGCCGGAGCCCGGTCGGTTTCCACTTGCGTCATTGCAGCCATTGGCGGTCTCCTGTGAAGGGGTTCTGGAGGCGGCCCGAAGCGGGGCCGATTCATGGACCGGCAACATAGCCCATCCGATGACCGGAGTCAACCACTAGTCCAGGCAGCTCCGCCTACCAGTCGTAGAGAATCTCCCAGTCGTCGGTAAAAGCCGGACCGTCGGGCCGGTAGCGGACCGTGAGGGTCTTGCCGGTGCCGACCGCCGGGCCGTCGCTTTCCCGCCAGAACCGAATGGCCACCGCCGGAATCGGATGGCCGCCGCGCTCCTCGCCCGGAAGCCAGAGCTCCCGCTCCTCGATGACCTTCCAGACCGCTCCGGCCCGTTTCCCCCGGACCCGCTCCCCGACCCGGGGCAAACTCAGCCGATCCCGAAGCTCCTTGAATTTGTAAACGGAGCGCTCCCCGTGGTCCAGGACCCGCTCGCCGTACCAGGATATTCCCATCGCGCCCAGGGGAGCGGTCAGGATGATCGACAGGACCGCCACCGCCAGAATGACCTCCCCGGAGGCCACTCCGGCCGCCAGGGGCACCGCCCCGATGGCCGCCTGCACCGTGGCCTTGGGCACGTAGGCGATGACGCAGAAGAGCTTCTCCCGGCGGGTCAGGGAAGTCCCGGTCAGGGAAAGGTAGGTCCCCACGCCCCGGAAAAGGAGTCCGATCAAAATCACCGCCGTCCCGGCCAGCCCGGCCCGGACCGCCACGCCGACGTTGACCTGAGCCCCCACCAGAACAAAGAGGAGCAGCTCCGCGAAAACCCAGAGCTTTTTGAGCTTCTGGGAAATCTGGTGAGCCACCGGCTCGGATTTTTCCAGGATGATAAACCCGATGGCCATCACCCCCAGAAGGCTGGCCACGGGCACGATCTCCTCCAGGGCGGCTTCCATCCGGGTCAGGAGAATAGCGGCTCCCAGAACCACTAATGTCCGCTTGGGAGGCCGGAAGTCATAGGCGGTAAAGAGGCGGTAGAGGAGATAGCCGGGGATCAGACCGCAGGCAATGCCCAGGATAATCGAGACGGGGATCTCGGCCAGCCGGGCCAGAAGGTTGGCCTCGCCCCCGCCGTGCATCCCGAGAAAGACGGTGAACAGGACGATCACGAAAACGTCGTCCACCGAGGATGCCCCCAGGATAAGGGTCGGGATGCCTTTTCGGGCCCCCCGGCCCCGGTCCATGAAATCGATCATCAGGGGGACCACCACCGCCGGGGAAACGGCGGCCAGAATGCATCCGAGGATGGTCGCCTCCAGGCGGGTGATCCCCAAGAGGGCCGGAGCGACCAGGACCACGCCGACGATCTCGAAAACCGCCGGAACGGTGCTCATGATCAGGGCGGCCCGGCCCACCCGGTGGAGGGTGTCCCGCTTGAGCTCGAAGCCGGCCCGCAGGAGAATCACCACCAGGGCGATCATCCGGAAGTCCCCCGAGACGGTCATCATCTCCGGGGCGATCAGGTCAAGGGCGTAAGGGCCCACCAGGACGCCGACCGCGAGCATCCCCACGAGGCCGGGGATGCGGACCCGGCGGAAGAGCTGGTCCGCTCCCAGCCCCAGCAGGATGATCAGGGCTATACTGAATGCCATTGTGAGGGATCGGGGTAAGCGCTTGGGTTATCGCTTGCCCCCGCCATTGGCGGGCGTTTGCGGGGAAGCGTCATGACGTGAGGGATGGGCTTATGAATCCGACCGCCCCAATGGGGTCTGTCGCCCCCATTGGGACGGTCGGTCCGCCTACTGGATGACGAACATGCTGTCGGGCAAGATCATGTCCTCGATTATCTCGATCTGGTCATTTTGATCCCGCTCGATGGCGCAACGCAGGCTGAGGACGCAATGGTGTTTACAAATCCGGTCTTCGATGTTGAAGTCACCGAAACAGCCGAGGTGATCTCCAAAGACGAGGGTGTTCCTGTTGCCGATCCCATTGTCGTTAGTCATGTATCTCCTCTGATTCTGAAAGCAGGGGCAGCATCTCCCCATGGATTCGTCCGTTGGTGGCCAGAATCGATGGCGTCTCCATCTGATGCGGCCGGTTGTCAAAATCGGTGACGGTCCCGCCGGCCTCCCGGACAATGAGGGCGCCAGCGGCCGTGTCCCAGGGCTGGAGGTGGGCATCCCAGAAGCCGTCAAACCGCCCGCAAGCCACAAAGCATAAGTCCAGGGCCGCCGACCCGAGCCGCCGGACCCCCTGAGCCGCTCCGAGGCACCGGGAAAACGGCCCCATCACCCGGTCCCGGATCTCGGCCACGTTGTAAGGAAAGCCGGTGACCAGCAGGCTGTCGCCCACCGTCCCGGTATCGGAAACCCGGATGGGATGGCCGTTGAGGCTGGCCCCCTCGCCGGCGGTGGCCCCGAACAGCTCGCCGCTGACCGGGTTGTAAACCAGCCCGGCAATCACGGCGTCGTTTTCGGCACAGGCAATGGACACGCTGAAGAAAGGCAGCTCGTGGGCATAGTTGGTGGTGCCGTCCAGGGGGTCGATGATCCACCGATGCGCCGATCCGCTCTCCCGGCGGCCCGATTCCTCGGCCAGAATCCCGAACCCCGGATACCGGCCGTCGAGGATCTCGATGATCCGGCGCTCCGATTCCCGGTCGGCATCGGTGACCAGATCGGTGGCCCCTTTTTTGTCGATCCGGGTGAGCCGGCCCAGCCGGTCCCGCAGAATCCCGCCGGCGGCGTAAGCGGCGGCGATCATCGCCCGATGTAGTCCGTCCCTTTCCATACGCTAACCCCTTATAACGGCATGTCAAACCGGATGTCAAGCCGGAGGCG
>CAYNGG010000179.1:0-8122 GCA_964396575.1 uncultured Desulfobacteraceae bacterium
ATCCTCTTTTCAGTCCTTCAGATAAGAAAGCAGCACAGATTGGACATAGCATCCCTTTCTGACTCGCTGCTGTCCAGTAGCTGACCCCGCACATTGATCTTTGAAAATTCGAGAATGCTAACCGGTGTCCCGAACGGGCGGCATCTCAAACGGCAGAATCGAGCAGAGATATTTGAGCTTGCCGCCGCATGATGGGCAATACAGCGGCTCGACGTGGGCGGTTTCGAATTCTGGCGTAGTGATCTCAAATCCATTGCAAAGCTCAATGGCACAGCGAACATCATCGAGATTCACCGCGGAATTCCAGCAATTCTCGGTGAATATAATTCACCGAGAATTGCTGGCTGAGTCCTCAATGATTTGCGGTTTTGGGATGTCGATGGTATGGTGTGGCTGATATGCGGGGATCATGGAACATGGAGAGATTGGGATGTCGGTAACGCGAAAGCTTTTTAAATGGGGCCTCCTGTGCGGGGCGGCGTTCCTGGTGGTGGTAATCATCGCCCTGGTGGGGGTGCGGATCTACCTGTCCACGGAGGGGGCGAGGGAGCGGATTCAGGCGGAGATCGAAACGGCCATTCCGGGGTCGGTGACCTGGGCGGACTGGCGGTTTTCGGTCTTTGGCGGTCAGTTGGAATTGACGGATCTGGTCCTGGCCGGCCCGGATGGGGAACGGATCGCCGGGTTTGATCGGTTTTTCGTGGATCTTTCGCCGTCAACCCTGATCCGGGGGACCCTTACGGTGGCGGAGCTGACCGTCGAGTCGCCCTGGGCCGAGCTGAAGCGGGACGAATCCGGCCGCCTGAATCTCCTGTCGGCTCTCCCGTCGGGCGGTCCAACGGCGCCACCCGAGGAGCCTCGCCGGGACGGGGGAACGGAGCCGCCGGTGGACCTGGCCGTCGAGTCGGTCCGGGTGACGGGCGGGTCGGTGATTTATACCGACGCGGTCTCCGGGGTTTCGGCTTCGGTGAGCGGCGTGGACTTCTCGGCTGATGGACGCCTTTCTACCCGGACCGGGGCGATTTCTTTGGAGGTGGGGTCGGGCCGGCTGTCCCGGCCGGGGGCTGAGGCGGATCTTTCCAACCTGCTGGTCTCGGCGACTCTGGCCGACGGCCGGCTCGACCCGGTTGAATGCCGGGTCGCGGCCTCACCGGGCGCTTTCAACCTTTCGGGTGCGGTGACGGACCTCTTCGGCGAGCCGCTCCTGGACCTCTCGGGCGAGCTGGACCTCGATCTCCCGACCCTTCGACGGCTGGCGGGTTTGGAGCCGGAGCTGACCGGGACGGTTTCAGCCCGGCTCCGGGTCGAGGGACCGGTCGCGGACCCGTCGGGGAGTCTGGCGATCGGCTATGACGGGGGCGGACTCTTCGGGTATGCGGTGGACCGGATCGGGGCTGAGGCAAAGCTTTTCGAGCGGCTGGTTTCGGTGGAGGACCTGACGGTGATCAGCCCGGCCGGGGAATTGCACGCGGACGGCTGGGTTGACCTGACGGCGGCCTTTGCCGACGGGCTCGGCTCGCCCCCGTCGGACCTCGGGAGCCTGGCCTACGGGTTGAATTTGATGGTCACCCGGACCGATCTGGCCCTCCTGGTCCGGGGGGAAGGCGGGATGGCGGGATCGGTCCGGGGGATGGTCTCGGTCTCCGGCCGGGGCGTGGACCCGGAAACCGCCGAGGCCAAGGGCGAGGTCTCCCTGTCGGCGTCGGGGCTGGATGCCACTGGAGTGGCCCGGCCGGTGGATGCCGAGCTGACCGCGTCGGGAGGGCTGGCGGAGGGCGTGGCCCGGTTGTCGGCTCTGGATTTGACGGCCGGGGGCGATGGCGGCGGGGTCACCCTGTCGGCCGAGGGACGCTACGGGCTTTCGGACGGCGAGATGGCGGCGTCGGTTCGGTTGGACGCGCCCCGTCTGAGGGAGACCCTGGCGGCCGTCGGGTTGACGGGAATCTCGGGGGACGCCCGGTTGTCGGCCGAGGTGAGCGGTTCGGCCACGGCCCCGGAAGGCAAGATCTCGGCTTCGGGTAACAATCTGGGAGTGGGTGAGATCCGAATCGGCGATCTCCGCTTGTCGGCCCTAAGCAACGCGGCCGGGACCGTGTCTCTGGAAACCCTGACCCTGACGAACGGCGACTCGAAAATCCGGGCCGGCGGGACCGTCAAGGGGCTCGGGAAGGTCGATGCCCCGGCCCTGGACCTCCGGGTCGATCTCTCCGACGTCTCTCCGACCGACTTTTTAGCGACGGTTCCGGTCCGGGGGCGGATCTCCGGCCGGACCTCGGTGGGCGGGACCGTGGCGGCGCCGTCGGTCGATCTTACCCTGAACGCGGCCGGCATGAGCCTGCCGTCGGCCGGGGTGACGGTCGGGGAGATCGCCCTGGCGGCCGGATTTGTCGAAGGGGCGGTCCAGGTCCGGTCCCTGACGGTGGACAACGGTGAGTCGTCCCTGTCGGCCGAAGGGACGGTCCGGGTGACCGAAGCCGGGAGCCTGACCCCGCTGGCCGAGCCGGTTCTCGATATGAGGGTCAGCTCGGACCGCTTGGTCCCGAGCGACTTTCTGGCGGACCTGGAGACGGCGGGCCGGCTTTCCTTGAACGCGACGGCGGACGGCCCAATGATGCAACCCCGGGTCTCCCTGGAAATCCACGGCGAGGGTCTCGCGGCCGCCGGGGTCCGGGTCGGCGACCTCGACCTGGCGGCGGGGCTCGACGAGACGGGCGCGGTCACCCTGTCCCGGCTCGATCTCCGGAACGGGAGCTCGGCCCTTTCGGCCGAAGGCCGGGCGGACCTCTTCGCTGAGGGCTTCACCCCAGTTGAAAATCCCCCGATCCGGTTGACCGCCACCCTCGACCGGGTCTCCCCGGCCGACTTTCTCCCGGATCTCGAAGCCGGCGGGACCGTTAATGGAACGGTGACGGTGGACGGCCGGTTGAACGGGCCGACCGCCGGGCTCGACCTGACCGGACGGGGGCTCCGGGCATCGGAGTTGACGGTCGGGGACGTGGATCTTCTGGCTCGATTGTCGGATTCGGGGCAACTTGAGGTGGAGCGGATGACGGTGGAAAACCAGGGTTCGACTCTCGATGTAAGCGGGACCGCCGACCTGATCGACCCCGAGACCCGGACGGTCCGGACCGATCCGCCGGTGGACCTGATTCTGTCCGCTGAGATCGAGCCGGGGGACTTTCTGGAGGGCGCGGGCGGAGCGGTTTCGGTGACGGGACGGGTCGCCGGCCAACCGTCAGCGCCGACCGGTCATCTCGAAATCTCCGGGACCGACCTTCGGGTCCCGGCCGGGGGCGTAACCCAGACCATCCCGTCAGTAGCGGTCTCGGCCGACCTCCAGGGAGACCGGGTGGCCGTGGACCCATTGTCGGTAACCCTGGCCGACGGTGAGACCCTGACGGCGACCGGCTGGTATGCCCTGGACGGCGGGTATCGGGTGGATCTCGCCACCTCGGCCGATGGGATCAATCTGGACCGGGTCGCGGCGATCGCGGCGGCCGAAATCCTGGACGGGACCCTGAAGATTGACCTGTCGGGCGAGGGCCGAGTGGACGCTCCGGCCCTCGAGGGCACGGTCCGGGTGACCGGCCTGAGGGTCCGGGGAAAGCCGTTGAGCGACCTTCGCCTGGCCGTGGATCTGGCTGACGGGGTGGCCCGGGTGGACGGGGGACTCGACTTCGACCTTGAGGCCGCCTATCACCTCGAGGACGGACGCTTTTCCGCCGGGATCACCCTGCCGCCCGACGGGCTCGACCTGGCCCCCTATCTCCGATTGGCGGACCTGACCGATTTTTCGGGCCGGTTGTCCGGGCGGGTGACCGCCGAGGGGAATGGTGGGGCTCCGATGGAGGCGACCGTTTCGGCCGATCTGGGGCCCCTGAGCCTCCGGCGGGAGGACCAGGTTCTGGTCTCGATCCCGTCCCTGTCGGCCCGGCTGGCCGACGGAACCCTTGAGCTGGACCCGATGACGATCCGGCTTCTGGAGGCGGGCCAACTTGCGTTGTCGGGCCGGGGCGCCGTCTTGCCGGCGGGAGCGGGGGGGCTCGACTTCAAGCTGTCCGGCGAGATTCCGCTCCGGGTGGCCCGGCCCTTTCTCCCGGACTTCCCCGACCTCGACGGCGATCTGAACCTCTCGGCATCGGTCCGGGGGACGGCCGACGATCCGGCGGTCCGGGCCGATCTGACCCTCGACGGCGTGGCGACCTCGATTACCGGTTTGGCTCAGCAGCTCCATGACCTAAACGGCCGGGTCGAGCTCACCCCCGAGGAGGTCCGCCTGGAGGAGATAAACGGGGCCCTGGGCGAAGGCCGGTTTTCCATCAACGGCGAAGTGGCCCTCGACGGTTTCACCCCGGCCCGGTTTGACGTCGGCCTGTCCGCCGAGTCTCTCCCCGTGGGGGTCGAGGGGATGATCGACCTGCTGATTAAGGCGGATATCCGGATGACGGGACCGGCCGAGTCGGCTGAGGTGGCCGGGTCGGTGGTCCTCCTCGAGGGGACCTACTACAAGGACGTCAACCTCTACCCCATCGGCGCGATCGGGAAAAAGAAGCGGGAGACCGACCCGACGCCGCCGCCCCGGTCCGACGAGGACTCGGGCTTTCCCGGCGGCACGGCCCTCGACATCGGGATTACCGCCCGCCAGCCGCTCGTTGTGGACAACAACCTGGCCTACCTCGAGGTCCGGCCCGATCTCCGGGTTCACGGGACCCTGACCACGCCCCTGTTGGCCGGCCGGGCCGAAATCCGGACCGGCAACATCACCTACCAGGACAAGACCTTCGAGGTGACCCGGGGCATGATCGACTTTCTCAACCCCTACAAAATCGAACCGACCCTTGATCTGGCCGCCGATGTGGAGGTCCGGGAATGGACCGTGATCCTGAAGATCACCGGGACCCCGGATCAGCTCTCCGTCTCCCTCGACTCCCGCCCCAGCGAATCCGAGGGGGACATCCTCTCCCTGCTGATGTTCGGCCGGACCCGGAAGGAGCTTATCGAGGGCGAAGGGGGAACGGCCGTCGCCCCGGCTCAGATGGTCGCCGACATCGTCTCCAAGACGGTGGGCGAGGACATCAAGAATGCCACCGGGCTCGATATCGTGGAGCTGGAGGTGGGGGAAAACGGGGGCGAGTCGGCCGGCGGGGATTCGGTAAAGGTCACCGTGGGCAAGGAGCTCTCCCGCCGGATGGCGGTGAAATACTCCTTCGAGTCGAGCGACGGGGAGACGGTGGGCCGGACCACCGCCGAATACAAGTTCCTGGAAAATCTCCTGATCTCCGGATATCAGGACAACAAGGGGACCATCGGCGGCGAGATCCTCTTCCGGCTGGAGCTTCGATAGCCCGATGACATTTCGACTTCACGTTGTAATTGTTCTGGCCCTCCTGACCCTCCTGTCCCTTGCCGGTGCCGCCCGATCCGCCGCAGCCGACGAATCATCCGACCCGGTGACCGTGACCGAGGTCCGGGTCGAGATCTCGGCCGACGGCCGGCCCACGACGCGGCTGGAGTCCCTGGCCCGGAGCCTGATCGTCGTCTCACCGGGTGACCGCCTGGCGCCCGAGGGACTCCAACGGTCCATCGAGCGGCTCAAGCGGTCGGGCCGGTTTTCAGCCATCCACGTCGATGCCCCGGAGACCCCCGGCGGGGTGGCCGTCGCCTTCACCCTTACTCCCGTCCGCCGGATCAAGGACATCAAGATCGACGGCGCCTTTCCGCTCCTGGAGCGCGAGATCTTAAACGTCATGACGGTTTACACGGGCGACGCTTACGACCCCGATGGCCTTGAGGCCCAGGAGACGGCGGTCATCGAGCTCTACAAACGGGAGGGCTACATCGACCCGACGGTGGAGGTGACCCCGGACCCGGAAACCGAAGACGGCCATGTAATCCTCACCGTGGACATCGACAAGGGGCCCCACTACGATGTGGCTCTCTTGGACATCGAGGGGAACACCGCCTTTTCCGATCTTCGACTGAAGGCCCGGTTGGATACCTGGCCGGCATCCTTCCTGCCGGGGGTTGCCGGGCGGTATGTCGCCGCCGACCTTAAAGCCGACGTGAAAAACCTGACCGAGTTTTACCGGGGGAAAGGCTACGCCGACGTGGCCATCTCCTCGACCGCGCCCACCACAACCCAACGGGTCCCGATCACCCTGACCGTGGTCGAAGGGGACCGCTACGAGATCGAGTTTGCCGGCAACGAGGCGTTTACGGGCTGGTGGACCCTCAGCCGGGACATCACCCTCTTCGAGACGGGGAACCGGAACGGGACCGGGCTCCGAAAGAGCGTCAAGGCGATCCGTGAACGTTACCGCGACGCCGGATATCGGGAGGCGACGGTGGAGGCGGTCGATCTGGAATCCCCCGAAGGGGTCCGGCGCATCCGGATCGAGATCCACGAGGGACTTCAGACCACCGTCTCGGCGGTCCGGATCGAAGGCAACCGGGCCTTTGACGACGACA
Organism: uncultured Desulfobacteraceae bacterium; assembly: GCA_964396575.1. Lineage (GTDB taxonomy): Bacteria > Desulfobacterota > Desulfobacteria > Desulfobacterales > JAABSP01 > CAYNGG01. The sequence goes on from CAYNGG010000179.1 coordinate 6,469, forward strand.
AGATCCGAAAGCAGATGGTCACCCGTCCCCCCTCATGGCTCCATAATGGGGCCTTTGTGGAGAAAGAGCTGGCCGCCGACGCTGATGCCATCACCGCTCTCTACTTCAAAGAGGGATACCGGGAGACGGAGGTGAAGACCGAGGTGGACTGGTCCGATGACCGTGATCAGGTGACGGTGACCGTCCGGATCGACGAAGGGGACCAGACGACCGTCCGGTCGGTGTCCATCGAAGGGGATTTACCCATCGAGGAACCGGCCGCACGGGAGGCCCTCAGCCTGACGCCCGGAGTCCCGTTCCGGGAGTACATGGTCACCAGCGACGAAAACGCCCTGGCCGCGGTCGTTTCCGAGGCGGGCTACCCTCATGTGAAGGTGGATGGAGCGTTTTCCATCACCGACGACGGAACCGGAGCGACGGTGACCTACACGGTCTCGCCCGGAGCGTCGGTGACCATGGGCGAGGTCTTCGTGACCGGGAATTTTAAGACCCGGGACCGGGTGATTCTCCGGGAGCTGGAAATCCTGCCCGGCTCCCCGTTCTCCCCCCGGCAACTCCTGGAGACGGAGCGGAACATCCGGGACCTCGACATCTTCGACTCGGTCCGGTTCAAGGCCCTGGGGCTCGAAGACCAGTCGGACACGGTTCATCTCCTGGTCTCGGTGGAGGAGGCCAAGCCTTACAGCATCAGCATCGGGGGCGGCTACGACACTGAGCGGGGCCTTTTTGCTCACGCCCGGGGCGAAAACCGGAACTTCCGGGGGCTCGACCTGGACACCTGGATCGCCGGGGATGTGAGCGAGATCGGATATCGGGCCGAAACCGGGCTTCGGGAGCCCCGCCTTTTGGGATCGAAAGTGGCCGCGGCCGTGGGGGCTTTCGCCGAGGATCGTGACGAGCACAACCAGGCATTCAGCACCCGGACCCTGGGCGCCTACGTCTCCTTTGACCGACCCTTCTGGGACCATTTCCACGCGGGGGTGGATTTCCGGGGGGTTCAGCGGGAGCAGCGCCGGCACGACCCCGACGACGACACCTACACCGATGCCGAGCTTGAGCCCCGGACGGTCCTGACAGCCTCCCCATCCTTGACCTTCGACTCCCGGGATTCGGTCTTCAACCCCAAAAAAGGGATTTACTCCACGGCGATGGTGGACATCAACCGGGGGCTCGACAACGACCTCGACAACTTCATGAAATACCGTTTCGATCTCCGGGGCTACGTTACCCCGCTCTCCCGGCTGACCTTTGCCCTCCGGGGCCAGGTGGGGTCCATCGAGCCTTATGGCGGGGCCGACAAGGTCCCCGACGACCAGCTCTTTTACCTCGGCGGGACCTCGGACGTCCGGGGCTTTGACGAGAACCTGCTCCGGACCGCCGGCGACGGGACCCCCTGGGGCGGGCAGCAGTCGGTTTTGGGCAGCGTCGAAGCCCGGATCGACATCGGGATGAGCCTGGAGCTGGCCCTCTTCTACGACGTGGGGCGGATTTCCGACATTTACGGAGACGAGGGGTCGGACGACTTCCGGTCCACCGCCGGGGCCGGCCTGCGCTACATCACCCCCATCGGCCCCATCGGGTTCCTTTACGGGCATAAGCTGGACCGGGAGGCGGACGAATCGGCCGGACGCTGGCATCTGTCGTTTGGATATAC
>CAYNGG010000180.1:0-8105 GCA_964396575.1 uncultured Desulfobacteraceae bacterium
GGTCAGGACTTCAAGGCGTTGATCCGTCCGCCCCTGGGCCTCGGTGAGCTCCAGGATCGCGCCCTTGAGCTCGGAGAAATCCTCTCGGGTTACGGTATGGCTCAGGTCTTCGTAAATGTTGCCCAGAATTTCGGCGAGCTTCCGGGCCGCCGGGTCATCGAGGGTCTGTTGGAGCTCCGAGTAGATACGATAGGTATTGAACATTTGGAATCTCTCCTTTTCCAGAAAACCTTCAAAGCATCCGCGTCCTTGCCGTCGCCGACATAGACCATGGCGCCGGAAGAAAGGCTCAAGACAAGCGTAAGGTATTTATGCCCTTTCCCAATGCGGATTTCATCGAGGGCGTCAGAGAAAAATCCTATATCAAAAAAAGTACGCGAACTCCAGAAGAAGTCTTAATGCCAGGCCGGGAGCTTCACCGCTGCTTTTTCTTTCCCTTCCCCATCGCCTTCCGCTCAGCGGACAGCTCGGCGAGAAGCTGCTCGAGGGTCCAGGTCTCGGACGTCGGGGTGAGGGCGGCCCAGAGGGCGTTTTTCATGCCGGTTTTCCGGCAGAGGGTCATCAGCCGGTGGAGATCCTTTTCCCGGATGCCCGACACGATGATGCCTCGGGGCAGGTCGGATGAGACCTCCCAGCCCGTCTTATCGGGCTGCTCAGCCAGGTCCGAGACGCGGGTGGCCGCGTGGTCCCGGTTGAGCCAGACCGTCGGGACATCGGCGAGGCCGGCCATCTCCAGGACGGTCATGAGCTTTTTCTGGGCTGATGCGGAAAAGCCGGACAGAAGCAGCTTTCTCGGTCCATACATGGGCGCGTCGGTCCGGCTGACCTTTTCGAATGTGGTATCATGGGTCATAATCGCCTCCGGCTGGTATTCATTCACGCAAAGGGGCTCAGGTCAGGGCCTCCGGCTCGAATGGCCGGAAACCATTGGGTGTCTCAGGCGCTGCCGGCGGCCATTTTTTTTGGCTCACCGGTGGTCTCCGATGCCCGCTGTCGGGCCAGGTCGGCGATTTCCGGCAGGGTCCGGCGCATCTGTCGGAGGGCCTGCCGAATTCGATGCTCATTTTCCACCAGGGCGAGACGGAGATAGCCTTCCCCCTCCTCGCCGAACCCGATGCCCGGCGCCACCGCCACGTTGCCCCGCCGCATCAGCTCGATGGCAAAGTCCATGGAGCCCATGGAATAGAAGGGCTCCGGCATCCGGACCCAGGCGAACATCCCGGCCCGGGGGCGCTCCACCGGCCATCCCATCCGCTCGAGCCCGTCGCAGAGGATGTCCCGCCGGACCCGGTAGCGTTCCACCTGAGCGCTAATTTCGTCGTCGCAGTGGCGGATGGCCATGATTCCGGCGATCTGGATGGCCGAGAAGATCCCGTAGTCGTAATAGCCCTTGATTTTGGCCAGGCCGCCGATGATCTCCCGGTTGCCCACGCAATAGCCCAGCCGCCAGCCGGCCATGTTGTAAGTTTTGGAAAAGGAGCCGAACTCCACGGCCAGGTCCCGGGCCCCGGGGACCTGAAGGAGGCTCGGGGCCGTGTAGCCGTCAAAGGTAATCCGGGAGTAGGCGAAATCCTGGATGATCATGAGCGAATACCGCCGGGCCAGTGCCACGATCTCCTCGAAGAGCGGAATCGTGGCCACCGCCGCCGTAGGGTTGTGCGGGTAGTTCAGGATGAGGACCTTGGGCCGGGGGTAAACGTTTTCACAGACCCGAGCCAGGCGGTCGGGAAAGCTCTCGGTCCCCTCCAGCGGCACCCGGATGACGCTCCCGCCGGCGATCACCGAGGCGTAGATGTGGATGGGAAACGCCGGGGCCGGGACCAGGACGGTGTCCCCCGGTCCGATGAGCGCCAGGGCCAGGTGGGAAAGCCCCTCCTTGGAGCCGATGGTGCAGATCACCTCGGCATCTTCGTCCAGGTGGACGTCGTAGAGGCTCTCGTAGCTCACGGCGATCTCCCGCCGGAGGTTTTTCAAACCGTCGGAGACGGGATACCGATGGGTTTTCGGGTCCTGAGCCACCTCACAGAGCTTGTCGATTGCCGGGGCCGGGGCCGGGTCCACCGGGTTGCCCATTCCCAGGTCGATCACGTCGGCGCCCGCCCAGCGCTTTTCCATTCGCATTTTGTTAATCATTCCGAACAGATAGGGCGGAAGCTGATCCATTCGGTTGGCAAAACGGATGATGGGATTTTCAGCCATGAGCACACTCCTTTGGGACTCCGCCGCCTACAAAAACGCCCCGGGCTGATGCGTCAACCCGGGGCGTTGAAAACGCGGCGCCCGGGCCAAAACATCGCAGCCCGTGGCGCGTGATCGCGGTAGAATCAGATGAGGTTGTCTATCCGCCGCCGACCGCCGCCAGGGCCATGAAGGCCGCCGCAGCCGCGGCAAAGGTCAATCCGATAATCATCTCAGTCGATCTTCCTTTCAGTGTCTTTCGCTCGTCAATATGAACACTGTTTAATAATATCGCAGGCGATTCGATCCTGTCAACGGAAAATCGCGGTCTCCGGAGCAACCCCGGTTTTTGCCGGTTGACCTTTTCCATCGCGGCGGTTTAAGCTTTTTATCCGGCAAAGGAGACCGGTCGAAAGGTCGTGCCGGGGTTGGCGGACAATCAACGAGGAGAGGGATACGTGGACGAAAGATGGCGGGCCGGGCGGGAAATCACCCCAAACCGGCGCTTGCCCCGGCGGCCCCGGGAGCCGGTATTCCGACCCTGGCACGCGGTCTGTCTGGCGGCCGGGATCTTTGCTCTGGCGGTCCGAGCCTTGCTCGACGGCCACCCGGAGAAGGTGGAGTTCGGCTATTCCCGGCCTTTGTATCCTTATCTGGCCGATCTGATGGCCTGGCCGGCCCGGCTGATCCCGGCCCCGATGTCGGCGACGGAGCTGGCCGTCGTCCTGCTCGTGATCATCCTTCCGATTTACATGGCCTGGCGGATCACGGTTACGGTCCGCCGGGGCGCGTCGGTCCCGCGCCGGCTGGCTCACTTCGGGGTCAGCGGGCTGGCCATGGCGGCCCTGCTCTACACGGTTTACCTGTCCGCCTGGGGGATCAACTATCTCCGGACGCCATTTTTCTCGTCACTGGGGTCCGAGATTTCTCCGGATCAACTGAACAGAACCGACTACGCGGGGATGGCCGAGGCGATGGTCCGCCTGGCCAACAGCCTTCGCCCTCTCGATATGGCGCTTTTGGAGGAACCTGATCCGGACCGCCTGGAGCATCGAATTAACCGGGCGGTGCGCCGGGTGGTCCGGGAAATCTACGGGGACCGGTTTCCCGACCCGCCGCCGACCAAAGCGCTGGCCATGAATCTCCCCCTGAGCGCGACCGGGATCAGCGGCTTTTTCGTTCCGTTTTTCATGGAGCCCCACGTCAACGCCGAGCTGCTGTCTTGGGAGCGGCCATGCACCATGGCCCATGAAAAAGCCCATTTCATGGGATTCGCCTCGGAGACCGACGCCAGCCTCATCGCCTACATCGCCTGCCTGACCGACGAGTCGCCCCAACTGCGCTATTCAGGAGCCCTTCAGGTCCTGCCGGCCCTTTTCGCTCGTCTGCCGCCCCCCGATCGAGACCGGATTCAAGGGGGCCTCGAACCAATGGTGGTGGCTGATCTCCGGCAACGGGCAGCTCGGTTGGACCGGTACCGTCGGCAATATGGCCGGTTTATGGAAATCCGAAAGCGGGCCAACGACGTCTATCTCAAGCTCAATTCCCAGCAGGGGGGTATCCGGACCTATGGGGCGGCCATTCCCCGGCTGGTGGCCTGGTGGTACGACCAGCGGGGCGAGCCCATGGAAAGCCGGCGAGGCCCCCGGAGTCCTCGGATATAGGGACTTATCGGATCTGGGCCTTCCGGTGGGGGGGCCAGGACCGGGCGTGAATCCGGGCCTTGACCTTATCCCGGAAGGGCTTGGACTTGCTGTTGATCACGGTGTAGGAGTACCTGAGATTTTTTTCCAGCAGATCAGGGTAGTTCCGGATGTTGGACCGGAGCTTGAAGCTGTTGGAGGTCATCTTCCGGAGAATGTGGATCTCCTTGCCGATCACAAGGGTGGTACGGGCCTGGATGGCGTCCAGGAAGTCTTCGCGACGGGGCGGGCAGTCAGCGTAAGTGACCACTTTGCCCATGTGGTAGAGGCTGTGGCCGTCGGACCCGCCGGTGATGCCCTTGTCCAGGTTGAACCCCAAAAGGGCGGACTTCATGTTCCATTTCCGGAGGTTTTCGGAGTTGATCACCTCCACGGCGTCGGCCTGGTCGAAAAGGGCGTCCAGCCGTTGCCGGGGAAACTGAAGGTTGCAGATGCCGGTGTAAACGGCGCTGTACGGGTGGGGAAAGACGATGACGGCGTCGTCATAGTCCCTCGCCCGGTCGATCAGGGTCTCCATGCTCAGGTCCACCGAGCTCATGATCTCGTTGCCCATGAAAGGCTCGATATCGCTGTGGAAGAAGGTCTTCAGGCTTTCGATCACCCGGAAATAGACCAGGAGATGGGTCCCCTCACGGGAGGTGATCTCGATGCCCGGCACCGAGAGGATGTCGTCGTACCGGTCGATTTCCACGGCCCCGGCGATCTGGTTGTGGTCGGTGATGGCGATCCCGATCCCCAGCTCACGGACCCGCCGGACAATCGCCGGAACCCCGTTCAATCCGTCGGAATAGCGGGTGTGAAAGTGGAGGTCCACCACCGTGTAACGATCCCGGAGCCGGTTCAGGTCCGGTTTCTCGAATTCGATTTTATGCGGCATGGTATCCATGGTTGTCTCGATTATATCCCCCTTTGAGGTTAATCGGCATCTTACGCCGCTCCAAGGCTTCCGTCAATCCTTTTGAGCCGCGTGGTCGGCGTCGATGCTCGAACGGAAGGGCCTCGGGTGGGTTTTGCCACGGCCTCACGTGAGGGCCTCGGGCATGAGGCGGATCAAAAGGCGGTAGGCCCGGTTGATCTCGTTGAACCGCTCGGCGGACCGGGCCCCCCGGTCCGGGTGATGTCGCATGGCCAGGCGCCGGAACTTTCGCTTGACCATGGCCAGATCGGCGGCTTCCGGCAGGTCTAAGACCTTCAAGCTCTCCCGGAAGGCGTCGTAATGGGTGAGGAGGTCCCAGGCCCCGGAGACGAATTGCTCGGCGGTGGCCGCGTCGAACCGGTCGAAGCTCTCGGGGTCGAGGTAAAAGCAGCGGGTCGAAAGCCGCTCCAAAGCCGACTTGCCCACCTGGTCGAAGTGACGGTCGCAGTAGTCCGGGTCCTCGGCGCAAGGGGCCGAACAGAACCGGCCGGCCAGCGGGTCGTAGTGGCGACATCGCCCCGGTGCCGGGTAGTCCAGGAGAAAGGTCCGCATGAAGTGGACGTGGAGGTAGCGGTTTTCCTCGTAAAAGCCCTCCTGGAGCCGGTAGAGGCAGTGGAAGAGGAGAAAGTGGTGCTGGTAGAGCGTCAGCGGGTCGGCCCGGAGGATGTCCATCCCGGGGAAGACCACCTTCAACAGGGTGCTCTCATAACAGGGGGCGCTCAGCCCCAGGAGATAGTCCCGGAGCCGCTCGACGTCGATGGCCGCCAGCCGACGGGCAAAGGCGGACCCGGCGCCGTTATCCCCGCCGGAGCTTTCGGGCATCTCCCACCCGGATGGTCACATTGGCGCCGTCAAAATATTCCAGCAGGGGGATCAGGTACTTCCGCGACAGACCGGTCATCTGCTTGAAATCCGGGGCGGTCATCTCGGCATGGTCGCCGAGGAAATCCACCACCCGGCCCTTGAGGTCGGCAATCGCCGCCGCGTCGAAGAAGAGGTCCTCCTTGGCCTTGACCACGACCCTCTCCTCCACCAGGAGGTTGAGGACCTCCTTGCCCTGCTTTTCGCTCACCCCGAGCTGTTGGGCTAAATCACGGAAATAGGGCGGCGTGAGCCCGTTTTCCCGGTAGGCGGCCTCGATTTTCGCCTTGAGGTCGGCCTGGTCCACCTGGAGCGAGACTTCGTGAGCGGCCAGCCGGATGGTCTTTTCATCCTGGACGACTTCTCCGTCCTTGATCATCTGGGTCAGGGCGTGGTTGAAGAGCTTGGTCCCGAGAATCGTGGGGAATTTCGACTTGAGCTCCTCCTTGGACATCCCGGCCTTGAGCGGGTGGGCCTTGTGATAGGTGTCGAGGTAATCCCGCATCTCGTCCCGGAGCCGGTCGAAGACCTCGCCGTGGATGAAGATCCGGTTCTCCTTGTCGGTCTGGATAAGCCTTCGTTTGGTGAGCAGGGACGATAGCGCCGTCTGGAGGGGTTTGTCCGACAGGTTGACCATGATCTTGAGCTCGGCAAAAGATGCCCCCCGGTATCCCGACTGGGCCGCGTGGTAGGCGATCCGGTCCTCGACGTCGGCTTCCATCAGGCCGGTCAGCCCCGTGACCACGTCATCCCGGAACCGCTTGTGCTTCCGGGGGATGGGGTTGAGGACATACCCGCCGCCCACCGTCCGAATGGGGGAGTAGCTCCGGATCACGAACCGGTCGTCCCGGACCAGCGAGACCGGGGTGTCGAGCCGCATCTGGGCCACGGTTGACTCGCCGGGAGCCAGCTCGTCCCGGTCCAGGAGAGCCAGAATACCGAGGATTTCGCAGGTGCCGGTGTGGAACCGGACCCGGGTTCGGTTCTTGATGGGGCGCCTGTTGCCGGCGAGATAGGTCAGGGAGACATCGACCATGTAAGAAGGTACCAGAGCCCCGGGGAACGAGACCACGTCCCCCCGGAAGATGGCGCTCTTTTCCAGCCCCTGGAAGTTGATGGCGGTCCGCATCCCGCTGCCGGCGGTCTCCACGCTCTCGTTGTGGACCTGGACCCCCCGGACCTTGGAGGTGATCTTCGACGGGTAGATCATGATGGTGTCCCCGGTCCGGACCTGACCGGAAACCAGGGTCCCGGTGATCACCGTCCCGAACCCCTTCATGGTGAAGACCCGGTCCACCGGCAGCCGGAAGATGTTGATGGCGGTCCGCTCGGGAACCTCGGCGCTCAGCTCGTCCAGAGCCCGGACCACCTCGTCGATCCCCTCGCCGGTGGCGGCGGACACCGGGACGATGGGGCGCCCCTCCAGGAAGGTCCCGGTCACGAAGCTTTCGACATCCTCGGTGACCAGCTCGAGCCACTCCTCGTCCACCAGGTCGGTCTTGGTGAGAACCACCATCCCGTGCTCGACGCCCAGCAGGGAGCAGATCTCCATGTGCTCGACGGTCTGGGGCATGACCCCCTCGTCGGCGGCGATCACCATGGCCACCAGGTCGATCCCGGTGGCCCCGGCCACCATGTTCTTGACGAACTTCTCGTGACCGGGGACGTCCACGATTCCGAGGTGCCGGCCGCTGGGCAGGTCCAGGGCCGCAAAGCCCAGCTCGATGGTAATGCCCCGTTTCTGCTCTTCTTTCAACCGGTCGGTATTGACGCCGGTCATCGTCCGGATCAGGCTCGTCTTTCCGTGATCGATGTGGCCGGCGGTGCCGAGGATCATCTGCTTCAAATCTGAAACGCTCCTTTGACAAGGGGGCTCATTGGTCGCTCTTGGCCTTTCGCCAGGCCTCCGTCAGGTAGGCCATGCCCACCAGAAAGACCCCGAGGCCGGCCACGTAGATCGGGTTGGCGTCAGGGTAGAAGAATCGGCTCAGGAGCACGGCGAAGCCGGCTCCCAGAATAGCGCGGATGACAAAGATGTGGAATCGGGTCACGGTTGCCTCACGGTCTCGAGTGGACGGCGGCCGGGGCCGCCGTTTGTGTCAAATAGCGACCATACCATAGAAAACCGGATTATGGAATAGTCGAAAATTCCGCTTGCAAAAGGGGCGGGAGTCTGATAAAAGGCTCGATTGTATGGTGGGTGTAGCTCAGTTGGTAGAGCACCGGGTTGTGGCCCCGGTTGTCGTGGGTTCAAATCCCATCACTCACCCCATCTTACTTCCGCGCCCGTAGCTCAGTTGGATAGAGCGCCGGACTTCGAATCCGTAGGCCGGGGGTTCGAATCCCTCCGGGCGTACCAAAATCGAAAAGGGATGGCCGAAACGGCCATCCCTTTTTTTATGCTCAAACCTACTCGGTGGAGCCGGCGGACTCGGGGAAACGGTCCC
>CAYNGG010000181.1:0-8082 GCA_964396575.1 uncultured Desulfobacteraceae bacterium
TCCTTCCCGTTTTCCTTCATCCCGAAGCACTTGAACCAGTCCCATCACGTCCTCCTTCCGCGACTCCCCCGACAGATAGCTCGCCCGGTATTGGACGACCTCATCATCGGTCAATTCCGCGTACATGTCGATAAACTCGGCGTATTTGATCCGCCGATCCAGGTTTCTTTCCAGTGTGACCAGCCCTTCCTGGGCCCGCGCATAGACTTCGATCCGCTGGCCCCTGTCGTGGGCCATGTTGGGCAGGTTGAGCCGGGCCACGATATTTTCGCTGTCTATATGGGTTACCGCCGGTATCCGCCCCAGATCACAGGGGATGAACCGGAACGTGAGGTAATTGACCCGATCGGAGCCCAGACACAGCCACTCCTCGTACACCCCGGGCCGAAGAAAGATGACCACCGGCACCACCCGTCGGGTTTTCAGGAGCTCGGACAGATCCAGGCAGTAATGGGCCAGCCGGGAGATATCAAACCGGCCCGGATCGGTTTCCTCTTCAACGGCAAAGACCATGGCCGCCCGCCGGCCGTCCGGCCATTCCACCATCAAAGGGATGTCCAGCTCCCGGAAACGCTCCCCGAGCCGCTCCTTCAACTGCTCCTGCCTGAGCGGAATGATCCGGGCCTGGGGCGTGATTAAATCAGCTTCCGGGGCGGCGAAAAACCGGAGCGCGTCGTGGGGGTAGTCGAGAATGAGGTTCTTGAAATTCTGGTCATGCGGAAGCGCGGATGACGGCTGAGTCGGCATGGCTGCTCACTCCTGCACGGTCTGCACCGGGTTTGAAATGGTCCGGACATTCTCCCCTGATTGCCCGGCATGGAATCAAATTATATCAAGATTGGCCCTGAAAAGAAACGGGAAACCAGGCTGCTCCGTTTTGACCGTGTCCCCGTTTTACTGCTCAGCCCCCCACCCCACCGGCAGTCGGACGGTCTGGCCGGCCTTGTTCCGGAAAAGGAGATAGCCGTTATCCCGCCCGAATCGGTAGAGGTCGTGGGTGATGGCCACGTCTTTGCGGCAGTAGTCGATGATTTCGCGGATCCGGCCTTCCTTCCACCACTTGAGGGCCTGAAGGCCGTCCGCGCTCTTTTCGGCGCCCAGGGTGACGTTGGCCAGGTGATCCAGGGAGAGGCGGAAACCCAGGTGGTTTTTGGCGACCTCGAGGATGTCCAGGGTGGGAATCCGGGTAAAATCGGTGTCGCTGTACCCTTTCAGGACCTGATAGTCGAACCGCTTGATGTTGAAGCCGATCACCAGATCGAGCCGGTGGAGATGGGCGATGAGATCCGAAACTCCGGCTTCCAGAAACTCGACGAACCGGTCGGTTTCCGCGTCGTAGAGAACGGCACAGCTCACCTGCATCCGGTCGGCCCGGTGCCAGCCGCCCACCTCTTCGGCGGATCGCTGGGTCTCGATGTCCAGGACCCCGTAGCGAGCCGGCCGGACGGGGTGTCTGGCCGCCACGGCGCGAGGTGCCGGTGCCGCCGGCGGCGTGACGGGGGCTGGAGCGGGTACGGCCATCGCCTCCGCATCCCGGAGCTGGTCAAGGATGAATCCGGCCGCCGCCTTGTCGATGGGCCGGTTCCCGGAACCGCATTTTGGGGAATGGACACAGGCGGGACAGCCGTTTTCACAGGGGCACGCCCGGATCACCTGGCGGACGGTTTCCAGGAGGGCCGTTGCCTTGCCAAAGGCGCCCCTTGTCAAGCCGGCTCCGCCGGGAACGCCGTCATAGACGAAGACCGCGGGTTGTCCGGTCTGAGGGTGAAAGGGGGTCGAGATTCCGCCGAGGTCGTTGCGGTCGGCCATGACAAGCAGGGGAAAGATCCCGATGGCCGCGTGCTCGACCGCGTGGATGCCGCCCATGAAATGGTGGCGGGCGTCGTCGGCCGCCGTCTGGACCGCCGGAGGGATGAGAATCCAAAGCCCCTCAGTTTCGAAAACCCGGGGCGGGAGATCCAGTGGGATGATATTGATTTTCTTGCCCCCCCGGATTCGGATCCGCTCATATCCCGTGACCTGATCGGTGACCTTCAGGCGGCCGATGCAGATCTGGGTCCCCCAAACCGGGATGCAGTCGTAAGTTTTGAGGATCTCGGTGTCCTTGTGGCCCCGGACTCGAGTGTAGTAATCCAGTACCGCCCGGCGCACTCGGACGGTCCGGGCGGATCGGTCCAGGGCCTCCACCTGGTAGGTTTCGCCCATGTGGAGGTAAACGGCGCCGGGATGGGCTTCCCGATCGGCCCGGAAATCATCGATCTCGCCGATCTGAACGCCGGTGTCGGCCGAAACGATGGTCAGGCGCTTTCCGGCGCCCCGGAGGTTGATGTCCCGGTGAGGGGCCTTGCGGCGGGCAAACAGCCGTGAGCCGTCGGCGCTGCGCATCAGCTCCCCGGCGCGCTCCAGCTCAGCCACGGCCCGGCGGACCGCCGGCCGGTCCGTCACGAGGGGCTCGTCGGCCTTCAGGATCAGCTCGGCGGCAGCGCAAACGAGGTGCTTTTTCAGGATCAGATCGTTGTCGGGGTTGACCACGGCGGTCTCCGGAGCCCCGTCAATGAGAGTTTCCGGGTGACGGAGCAGGTACTGGTCCAGGGCGTCGTCACCGGCCAGCAGCACCACGGCCGAGTCCTGGCCGCCGCGGCCCACCCGGCCGCCCCGCTGCCAGGTGGCCACCAGGGTGCCGGGATATCCCACCAGAAGACAGAGGTCAAGGTCTCCCACGTCAATGCCCAGCTCCAGAGCGCTGGTGGAAATCACCGCCAGAAGCTCCCCCGAAGACAGCTTGGCCTCGATCTCCCGGCGGGCCTCGGGAAGAAAACCGGCCCGGTAGGCGGCGATCTTGTCGGCAAACCGACCGGCCCGGCTTCCCGCCCATAAGGCCAGAAGCTCGGTGAGCTTCCGGGACTGAGTGTACACGATGGTTCGCAAGCCCCGATGGAGAGCGGCTTTCAGCAGCAAAATGGCGGTCTGGGCCGGGCCGGACAGGGGATCCATGAAGACCACGTGGCGCCGGCCCCGAGGAGCCCCGCTCCGGGTGATTGCACTGACCGACAGGCCGGTGAGCCCCTCAGCCAGCTCAGCCGGGTTGCCCACGGTCGCCGACGAAAAGACAAAGGTGGGGAAGGCTCCGTAATAGGCACAGATCCGGATGAAGCGCCGGAAGACCTGGGCCATGTGGGAGCCCATGAGGCCCCGATAAGTGTGGACCTCGTCAACCACCACCACGGATAGATGCTCCAAAAAAACCCTCCATTTTTCGTGGTAGGGCAGCAAGGAGAGATGGAGCATCTCCGGGTTGGTCAACAGGACGTTGGGCGGGGTTTCCCGGATTTTGCGCCGGTGCCAGGTGGAGGTGTCCCCATCGTAAACGGCGGATGTGGGGCCGGTCCCGGTGACGGCGGCGGCCATGGACCGAAGGGTGGTCAGTTGGTCCTGGGCCAAAGCTTTTAAGGGGAAGAGGTAGAGGGCCCGGGCCGCCGGGTCCCGTGCCACCTGCTCGAAAACGGGCAGGTTATAGATGAGGGTCTTGCCGGAGGCGGTGGGGGTGGCCACCACCACATGGCGCCCGGCGCGGATGGCGTCGATGGCCTCGGCCTGATGGCGGTAGAGCCGCTCGATGCCCAGGGCACCGAAAACCGCGGCGGTGGCCCCGTTCCCGGAATCGGGAGCCGGGGCCAGCCGAGCCGGGCGGGCGGGCAGAACGCTGTGGTGAGCCACCTGGTCCCCCATTCGGGGGGAGGCACGGAGCGCGTCGATGTACTCGTTGACGTCAGCCGGCCGGGTCAAGCAGGGGGCCTTAGCCGCGGTCGCCTTCGGCATCCTTTCCCTTGGCTTGCTTCCGGGCCTTGGGTCGAGTCTTGCCGTTGGTTCCCCGCCAGATTTTGCCCCGTTTGGAGCGGATGTCGCCTTTTCCCATGGTTGTTCTCCTCCCAATGTCTCAGGTCAATAATAATGGTTTACGGTTCGGAACCCCTTTCCGATCCTAAAATTTTGGAATTTATCAGCTCCGGTCGGGCTTGTAAAGAAATTTGGGCGCCGTCACCCGAAATTCAAGTCATGACGCCATGCCTTTCCCCTTGAAAGATCGTCCCAACTGATGTATGGAGATGGGTGAGGTGCGGGCGGGTCCGCGCCGTGAGTAACCTTATGTCATTAGATCAAATCATCGAAACGCGGCGTTCCGTCCGATCTTACGCCCCCAGACCGGTTGACCCGGCTCACCTCCGTTCCCTGTGCGAGGCGGCCCGGCTGGCGCCGTCGGCCTGCAACAGCCAGACGTGGCGGTTCGTGGTGGTGACCCGGCGGGAGACCATCGAGCGAATCCGGCGGGAGGCCATGCGGCCGGTGATCCCGAACCGCTGGCTGGCCGAGGCCCCCGCCGTGATCGTAGGGGCTTCCCGTCTGGACCTGGTGGCCAACCGGATCGGCCGGGCGGTTACCGGCATCGAATACTACCAGATCGACCTGGGCATTGCCATGGAGCACATGGTCCTAAAGGCCACCGAGCTGGGTCTGGGAACCTGCTGGATCGGCTGGTTCGATGAGGATCGGGTCCGGCAAATCCTGGAGATCCCCGGCGGCGTCCGGGTGTCCGCCCTGCTGGCCGTGGGCTATCCGGCGGAGACGTCTCCCGGCCGCCGATCCCGCAAACCATTGGAGAAAATAGCCTTTTCCGAAACCTGGGGCCGCCCCCTGACCGACCCGGACACTTGACCATGCCGCGTTTGATCACTTTTCTCAAACGGTTCTACGCCTTTTTGCGCCGGGAGAAGATCATCCAGGTCCTGTCCATTGTCGGAATCGTTATCCTGATGGGCAGCGTGGGGTTCGTCTTGTTCGAGCCGAATATGGAATTCCTGGACGCCCTCTGGTGGTCCATCGTGACTCTGACCACCGTCGGATACGGGGACATTTCCCCGACCTCCGGCGGCGGCCGGATGGTGGGCATGGCCGTGATGGTCCTGGGGATCGGCTTTCTGGGCGTGCTCACCGCCAGCATCGCCAGCGCATTCATCGAGGAGCGGCTATTGGAGAACAAGGGCATGAAACCGACCGAGGTCACCGATCATTTTCTGATCTGCGGATGGAGCTCCCGCGGGCCGGAGATCGTCTCCCAGATGCGGGCCGACCCCAAGTATTCGAAATCCCCCATCGTCGTCATCGCCGACATCCCGGAAAAGCCGATGGATGACCCGGATCTCTACTTTGTCCGGGGGGAGGTGAGCACCGAGAACCTCAAGCGGGCCCATATCGAAGCGGCCCGGGTGGTGATGGTCCTCTCCGACGACCGGCTCGACGCTTACAGCCGGGACGCCAAGGCGGTACTCAACACTCTCACCATCGAGAGCCTCAACCCCGAGGTTTACACCTGCGTGGAGCTGATGGACCCGAAGAACGTCGAGTACTGCCAGATGGCTCACGCCGACGAGATCATCGTGGTGGGGGAGCTGAGCACCAACCTGATAGTCCAGGCGGCTCTTGACCACGGGATCACCCGGATGGTCTCCGAGCTGGTAAGCAATCGATACGGCGAGGACCTCTACAAGATCGACCTGCCCACCCGCCTGGTGGGCAAGCCGTTCTACGACGTCCTTTGCGAGCTGAAACAGGCTCACAACGTTCTGTGCATCGGCATCGAGGACCCGGATGGGCGGAACCTGGTGACCAACCCGAAAACCGATTACGTGACCCGGGCTGATGACCGGCTCATTGTGATCGCGACGGATCGCCCCGACGTTCGGTAGGGCGACGAGACCCGCCGCCGGAGTGATCGGCGGTTGAAGCGGATAGACAACCGGAGGCAATCGAAGCAGGAGGTGGCAATGAAGGAGAAATTCGAGGAGATCAAGCAGTACCTCTACGACATGAACGTGGCCATCGTGGAGGCGGATGACGACGAGCAACTGGTGGTGGTGGAAGACGAGGAGAACGGCATCAAGAATTTGGTGATCGACTGCGAGGCGCCCATCGTGGTGCTCGAGCAGGTGATCATGAAGCTCAAGGCCGACGACACCGCGTTCTTCAAACGGCTGTTGCAGATCAACCGGGAGATGGTCCACGGCGCCTTTGTGCTCGACGACTCAGGGGAAATCCTCCTGTTCCGGGACACCCTGCAACTGGAAAACCTGGACCGGAACGAGCTGGAGGGCTCCGTGGATGCCCTCGGGCTGGCCCTGTCTGAATACGGCTCCGAGCTCTTGGCCCACGCCGCCTGATCCGGTTTCAACCCCTATCCACGAAATGGAGGAAATGCCATGTCCATTTTTTCGAGACTGTTTAAAATCGGCCAATCCGAGGCCCATTCCGTAGTTGATAAGTTCGAAGACCCCATTAAGCTGACCGAGCAGGGAATCCGGGACCTGAAAAAAGACCTCCAGGGGGCCATGACCAGCCTGGCCGAAGTCAAGGGGATCGCCATCCGGACCCGGAAGGACGCTGAGAATAAAAAGCGGCTGGCCGCTGATTACGAGCGCAAGGCGATGCTTTTGCTCAAAAAGGGCCAGAGCGGCGGGCTCGATGCCGGCGAGGCCGAGCGGCTCGCCACCGAAGCCCTGAGCAAAAAGGAGGAGATCGCCCAGGAAGCCCTCCGGGCGTCCCAGGAGGCCCAGCAGCACGAGAAGATGGCCTCCAACCTCCAGGCCAACGTCAACAAGATCAAGTCGTCCATCTCCACCTATGAAAACGACCTGAGAACCCTCAAGGCCCGGGCCCGGACGGCGTCATCCACCAAGAAGATCAACAAGCAGCTCTCCTCCATCGACTCCACCGGGACCATCGCCATGC
This sequence comes from uncultured Desulfobacteraceae bacterium, assembly GCA_964396575.1. Classification (GTDB taxonomy): domain Bacteria; phylum Desulfobacterota; class Desulfobacteria; order Desulfobacterales; family JAABSP01; genus CAYNGG01. The sequence goes on from CAYNGG010000181.1 coordinate 6,784, forward strand.
TGGAGAAGATGAAGGCCAAGGTGGAAGAGGACGAGTCTTTGGCCATCGCTTACGGCGACATGGCCAACGCCGACCGGAGCGTTGATTCGGAAATCGACTCCGCGCTGGAAAGCGGTCAGAACGTCACGGCGTCGGCCAACCTCCTCGAGATGAAGAAGAAGCTCGGAATCGACTGAGAAAGGCGACGCCATGCGATGGTTGTTAAGACTCTTGGGCTTCGGCAAGACGTCGGATGAGACGTCGGCCGAGCCCGATCTCACGGACCTGAGCCTGTCCGACCTCAAGGTGGGCTATTACGTCGATTATGACCTCAAGACGTGGCAGGTGACGGCTTCCAACACCTACGACTGGGGGTCCGGGGACGTCTCTCACGAATGGCAGCTCAAAAGCCACGAAGAGACGATCTATCTGGAAAAGGAGACCGACGACGAGGATTACTGGTCCGTCAGCCGGAAAATCCCCTTTGGCCGGCTGGGCAATACGGTGCGCCAGCATCTGGCGGAAAACGAGGAAGCGCCCGACGAGATCGAGCTCGACGGGGTGGCTTACTATATGGATGAGTCGGCCGGAGGGAAATTTCTCAAAGACGGTCAGAGCCCGGGCCGGGAGATGCTCGTCTGGGATTATGAGGACGATTCCGGCCGGCGGTATCTGTCCATCGAGCAATGGGGCGAGGAGGATTTCGAGGCTTCTTTAGGGGAGCCGGTCGAGCCCTATCAGTTTACCAATATCCTTCCCGGGGAGTCCCCTTCCCCGGCGTGATCCGGCGGTCGCGGGGACCGTCCGGTCCCCGCCCTACCCGTCCGGCCTCACCAGAAGGAGGATTTTACCCCCAAACAATACCGGACGGACCCCATTGATGGCCGTTTCCGTTTCTCGCATAATGAGGGACACGGAGGGTGAATTGATTTCACCCCATCCGTCAGCGAAAGGGAAACGGCTCATGGAGATCAGCGACATCTTTTTCCTCCCGTCAGTCTTCATCCTCGGGATCTGCTTCGGCGCGATGGCCTTATGGCTGACCCGGCCGGTCTGGCACGGCTTTCGCCTCCGCCTTCGAGCGGTGCGGGCCCGCCGGCGGGCCGGCCTTCTTCCAAATCGCTCGGACTCCGCCCCGGGTCATCGGGCCGCCTGAGCCGTGCGTTCGACGACTTCCCCAGCGCCGAAGGCGCAAATTGATAAAGGCCGGGGCACCGCCCTGGGACGGCTAAATTCCAATGAGCCCTGAAGGGGCGCATTAGCTGGAGACCTCCGAGGTTTCCAAAACATTAAAAACCTCGGAGGTCTCTATCTTGTAGG
>CAYNGG010000182.1:0-8078 GCA_964396575.1 uncultured Desulfobacteraceae bacterium
GGCAGGCACGGGGGCCTGCCCCTACGAAAAACCGGAAGTCACCTCGGAAGCCACCCTGGCATTACGAGGGCAGGCGAGGGGCCAATCCATAAACGTCCAAGCTCGCCCGTCGCGAACCGCGTAACGATCCGCGGTCGTGTAGATCGCCGATTCAGCGGATTTAGAGCTCAAAATACTCATGCAGGCACATCAGCTCCTGGCCTTCTAGATCGAGGACATGCCCAACCGCCCGTTTCGACGCCAAACTCAGGCGCTCCGCCCCTACTTTCTCCATAAAGTCAATATAGTCGCGGTAGTTTTCGGCACCGATTGTTTCGTTGTACAACGGTGTTTGAAAAACGATGACGTAAAGGACGTGGAGATCCGCTTCAACGGCGAGAGTACCAGCAGTCGCGTAGAGCAACTGATACCGTATGTCGAACATGGCCGGTTCTGGAGCTCCGAAGTGACGGGAAAGTAGCTGCTCGATGCGCGCGGGTGCGTTCGTGGAAACACCCGCTATTTGTTTCGCTTTCGCCGCAAGATATGCCTCTTTGACTGAAGGTCCGAAGGACTCATCAACCTTTGCCTCTACGCCAACGAATACACTCTGGCCAGAATCGCTACGACCGAAAACGCCCAGATCGTGGACCCGTCCGCGACCATACTGGTCAAATCTGACTTCATATTCCGGGATAGCCCGTTCCAGGCGGATATTCCGGTTTAGCGCCTCGGACAATCGCTCTTGCATCACCTCCCCGCCATCATGGTCAAGAACAAATTTCGCAACCGAATACGCGCTCCGGTGCTGCTTCCACTGATGGCTCCGCCGGGGCTTGGCGTAGAGCGTCGCCCATCCCTCAAGCGAGGCAATCTCTTTTCCATCTAAATCTTCTACTCGCACAATTCCCCCAAACTGCTACCAAACAAGTAGAAGCGCCGCCAAGTCACCGCCATGGCCTCATATCCGACGCCATTCGCGTTTATTCGCGTTTATTCGTGCTCATTCGTTGTTCTTCTTCACGCATCCGACTCCCCCGCCTCGAAGAGCCGGGGGATGAGCCCCGCCATGTTGAGATCCCCGGAGACTTTGAGGGCGCCCGTGGTAAAGGCCGTCACCGGGTCGAGCCGGCCGGCCATCAGCTCCACGAAGTCCCGGTCGGTTAGGGTCAGGGTGCAGACGGGCGATTCGGCCCGCCCCGGGCTCACCTCGCAGGTCCCTTCCCGGACGGTGACGGACCAGTCGCCCCCGGCATCCCCGGTGATCGAGTATTGGAAGGTCGCATCCACCCCGGCGGCCCGGTCGGCCCGGAAGGCTTGGGGCATCCGGTCGAAGATCGCGGTCACCGCCGACGGAGAGAGTCCCCCGGCCGCGACGGTCTCCTCGTCCCCTCCCCGATCCGAGGGCGCCTCGGCCAGAAAGGCCATCACGGCGGCGCCGGCATCTTCGTACTCGGTGGCCCCGTCGAGGGAGACCATCCGGGCCCATTCGTCGCGGATGGCCTCGGGGCTGAGGGAACCGTCGCCGAAGGAGAGCCCCGGACCGGTGACCACGGCGGCCCGGTTGAAATGGCCCATCCCGGCGTTGATGATCCGGCCGGTGTCGGCGCAGGCGTCACTGGAGAGGTAAACGATCAGCGGGGCCACCATCTCCGGGTCCATTCGCGCCAGAAGCTCCGGCGGCATGACGTCCTCGGTCATCCGGGAGGCGGCCACCGGGGCCACGGCGTTGACGAGGACCCCGCCTTTGGCCCCTTCGAGCTTGAGGGTGTTCATGAGCCCCACCAGCCCCATCTTGGCGGCGGCGTAGTTGCCCTGGCCGAAGTGGCCGTAAAGGCCCGCCGCTGATGTGGTCAGGATCATCCGGCCGTACCCCTGAGCGGTCATGGCCCGGAGGGCCGGGGCGGCCACGTGGAAGGCTCCGTTCAGGTGGACGTCGAGGACCGCTTTCCAGGCTTCCGGGTCCATCTTGACCAGGGTCTTGTCCCGGAGAATCCCGGCGTTGTGGATGAGGATGTCGATCCGGCCGAAGGCATCGATGGCCGCCCGGACGATGGCCGCCCCGCCGTCGGGGGTGGCCACGGAATCGGCATTGGCCAGGGCTTCACCGCCGGCTTCTCGGATTTCGGCGACCACGGCGTCGGCCGGGGCGGTTGATCCTTTGCCCGAGCCGTCCCGGGCCGCGCCCACGTCGTTGACCAGGACCTTGGCTCCCCGCCGGGCCAGAGCCAGGGCGTAAACCCGACCCAGCCCGCCCCCGGCTCCGGTGATCACCGCCACCCGCCCGTCGAGCCGGATGGGGTGGGCACCGGCGGCCGCCGGTCCGATCATCCCGGCCCGATCCTCCTCCGGCGGCGGCCCCATCTCGATGATCCCGTGATCGATGACCACCTCGCCGTCATCCGCCGCCACGGTTTGCCAGACCGCCGAGGTCTCGCCGGTCCGCCAGATCCGGGTTTCGATGGGCCGGCCCGGATAGAGGGGGCGTCGAAACCGGCAGGCCAGCCGTCGGACCCAATCGGCTCGGGGCTCGTCGGGCGACATCTCCCGGATCAGAGCCCGGCAGGCAAAGCCCAGGGTTCCCATCCCGTGCATGATGGGCCGGTCGAACCCGGCTTGTCGGGCAAAATCGGGGTCCGAATGAAGGGGGAACCGGTCCCCGGTGAGCCGGTAGATCAGGGGCTGATTGACGGCCGGCCGGTCGGGCACCATGGAGTCCGGGGCGTGGTCGGGGATGGGGGATACCGTTTTCGGGGGCGGGGAGCCGCCGAACCCGCCGTCGAGCCGGCCGATGATGGCACACTGGCCGGTGAACAGCCGCCGGTTGTCGGCGTCCCGGACCGTCATATCGGCCCGGACGGCGGCTCCCTTGCCCGGTCCCAGGTCGTGGACCGCCGTGATCCGGCCCTCGGCCGACAGGCGGCCTTCCACCGGGAGGGGACGGTGAAAGGTCAGGTCCTGCTCTCCGTGGAGCACCCCCGCCGGGGTCAGCGAAGCGGCGCCGGCCACCTCCCAGAAAAAGTCGAAAACAGTGGCCATGGCAAAGGTCGGCAGGACCTGGCCGCCCTCTTCCGTGGCCCAGGCCGGCTCGCCTGGCCCGGCGCCGACGCTCACCGCGTAAAGGGCCACGTCCTTGGGGGTGTAGTCCCGGACCAGCGGCCCGATCCGTTTGCCGACCGCTTCCGTTAAACGGGGCATGGCGTGTCTCCTCTCAGGGGATGGGGTGGGGTTCGGAAAAGGTCCAGACGACTTCCCGGTCCTCGGCGTAGCGGATACCGGCCAGGATGGCCGGGCCATAGCGCCGCCAGAAGGCATTCGGGGGCAGATCGTCCGCCGAGGCCGGCATTTCAAAGGTGATGATGGGGATGCCCAGGGTCAGCCCGACAAAGCTGCCCAGCGAGCCCGGCCGGGCTCCCAGCTTCCGGACCGGCAGGTGGCAGTACCGGGCCATCTGCCGGGCCAGCTCGACGGCGGGACCGTCATAATCGATGCAGGCCAGCGGCTGGTGAATGGTGATGACCCGGTTGGGCCGGTAAGCCTCGATGACGGCGGCGATGGTCCGGGATTCGGGCTCGGACAGGGGAAACCAGCCGTTGGTCTCCGAATCGACCCGGTTTTCAGCGGAAAAGTTCCGGTTCAGGTCCACCGACCGGGCGTTGTACCGGCTTTGGCGCCGCCTGCCGTCGGGGTTGATTTCCGGGAGGATGACCACCCGCCGGCCGTCCAACAGGTCCGGGTACCGGTTGAGGTAGGCCACCAGCAATTGAGCCAGCCGGGTTCCGGCCGCCTCGTCACCGTGAATGGTTGCGATGATCAAGACGACATCATCGCCGTCGCCCATCTCGATCAAGGTCAGGGGTCGATTTTCAACGGACTCCCCGATGACCAGCTCTCGGGTTAAAGTCTTGGGTGCCGTCACCTCGGGTGGAAAGACCGCGTCCGCTGGGTGGGACGCGGGCGGCGGCGGGATGATCGCCGGTTGCCGGGCGCAGGCGGCGATCAGCAGGACGATCATCAGCAGGCAGGGGAGCCAGTGACGCGGCCGGAGCGCCGGGATCGGATCAGGCATCGCCACCAGCCCTCGACTCCGACCCGGCCGGGGCATCCGGGATCGTAAAAAAGAAGCGGCTGCCCCGGCCAGGCTCGCTTTCCACCCCGATGTCGCCGCCGTGGGCCTCAACAATTTTTTTGCAGATGGCCAGCCCCAGGCCGAAGCTCCGCTCACCCCCCGTGGACCGGGTGGAGGTGGCGTAAAAGTCGGAAAATATCCCGTCGATCTCCTCCGGCCGGATGCCCTGGCCTTCGTCCGTGACCGACACCTCCACGGCGCCGGTACGGGGCCTGGCGGACAAGGTCACCGTAGTGCCCGGGTTGGAGAACTTGACGGCGTTGCTGATAAAGTTATCGAGGACCTGTCGGATCGATTCGGGGTCGAACCGGACGGTCGGGAGGCCGGCCGCCGGGTCGGCGACCAGGGCGATCTCCTTGGGCTCGGCCAGGTGCCGGTTGTTCTGGAGCGCCTCGGCCAGGACGGCGTTCAGGTCGAGGACGGCGGGCCGGAGATTGAGCTTTCCCTGGACGATCCGGGCGAGGTTGAGAAAGTTGTCGAGAAGGGAGAGCATGTGCTCCGTGCTCCGCTGCATCATCCTGATCATCTCCCGGAGCTCGTCGTTTTCGGTGATCACCGGGTCATCGATCACCAGCCGGATAAAGCCGATCACCCCGGCCAGGGGGCTCCGGAGATCGTGGGCCACCATCCCGAGAAACTCGTCCTTCTGCCGGCTCATGGCCTCCAGCTCCCGGTTGGCCATTGCCAGCTCGGCGGTCCGGGCCGCCACCCGGGCCTCGAGGGCCTCGTTGGCCACTTTGAGCTCCTGCATCATCCGCCGGTTGTCCCTGACCAGGTTGTAGTGCTCGAAAGCCTGGGAGATGATGGACTCGAGCTCCACCGGGTCCCAGGGCTTCAGGATGTACCGGAAGATGTTGCCGTCGTTGATGGAGGCGATCACGGCGGTGATGTCGGCGTAGCCGGTGAGGATGAGCCGGATGGCGTCGGGGTACTCGGCCTTGACGAGCCGGTAGAAATCGGTCCCGGTCATCCCCGGCATCCGCTGGTCGGAGATGATCACCTGGATCTCGTGGGCCGCCATGATCCCGTAGCCTTCTTCGGCGCCGGCGGCCACATGGACCTCGTATTTCCGACGGAACTGGCGCTTGAGCGCCCGGAGAATCTCCACCTCGTCGTCAATGACGAGGATCTTGCCCTTCATCTGCTCGTGGGTGTCGGTCATGGTCAATCTCCGTGGGGATGGTGAGGGTAAACACGGTCCCCTCACCCGGGGTCGATTCGACCTGGAGGGTCCCTCCGTGGCGACCGGTGATGATCCGGTAGGCCAGACTCAGCCCCAGACCGGTTCCCTGTCCCACCGGCTTGGTGGTAAAAAACGGGTTGAAGATCTGATCCCGGATGTCCTCGGGGATGCCGCGGCCGGTGTCTTCAAAGGTCAGGACGACCTCATCCGCCGTCCGCCGCCCGGTGACCCGGAGGGTCCCGCCGCCGTCCATGGCCTGGGCCGCGTTGATCGCCAGGTTCAAAAAAACCTGATTCAACTGGGCCGGGTAACATTCGGCGGTCAGCGGGCGATGGAGATCGAGCTCGACGGTCACCCCCTGTTTTTTCAGCTCCGGTCCGGCCACGGCAAGGCTTGACTCGATATTTTCCGCCAGGTCCACCGAGTTTTCCTCGGCCTCGTCGAGCCGGGAAAAGGCCCGGAGGTCGGCAACAATCCGGTTGACCCGGTCAAGCCCCCCGGCCGTGGCTTCCCGAAGGTCATCGAAATCCTCGGCGAGAAAGTCAATGTCGTGGTCCGCCCGGAGCTTCTCGACGGCGGCCGTCATCTCCGGGGGGCCGCCGTCCCGGATGAGGTCCTCGGCGCCCGTGTAGGCATCCATGAGCTCGGCAAAGGCGTCGCCCAGAGAATGAACATTGCTGCTCACGTAGGCGATTGGGTTGTTGATCTCGTGGGCCACCCCGGCCACGAGCTGGCCCATGGCGTTCATTTTCTCGGAATGGATGAGCATCGCCTGGGTCTCCTGAAGCTCGGCCAGGGTCCGTTCGAGGGTCGCCTTTTCCTTGATCAGCTTCCGCTGGAGGTTGTTGATCTCCCGGTTGTACTCCCGCATCTGCCGGTTGAGGGTTTCCAGCTCCGCCACATCACACTCGCCGATCAAAAGCAGGTGATCCCCCCGGCGGAAGGCCCGAGCCTGGATCGTCCGGTCGGTGTCGCGCCCGGGCCCGAGCGTGACCAAGCCGTCGAACACCGGCCCCTCCCCCAATTCCGGATCCACCAGACGGTTGAAGGGCGGAGTAATAAAGGCGTCGGCCGCCCGGGATGCCGGATCGTCGGACCCCAGGAGATCGGTCATGGCCGCGTTGGCGTAAATCGCCCGCCCGTCCACGTCAAAAAGGCCGACCGCCATGGATCGGCTCATCTCCAGAAAGACGGTTATCGGATCGGCCCAATGGGGGAAGATGTCGGCGAGGCCCGCCCTACCCATCCGCGTCCACGCCCGCGTCAAGCGCTTCATTGGAGAGCTTGGAAAAGATCGGGAGGTTGATGATCATCCATTCGTAGAGGGGGTAGATGGCCTCGAAGGTCTCCGAGGTCAGCTCCCGGCGAAGGATCTCCACCCACTCGTCGAGCTGAGCGGCCCAGTAGGCCACGTGAAACCCCCGGGACCGGTAGGTCCGGAAGACCCAGAGGACCGTCTCCACCAGGACCTCCGGATGGAACGCGGCGAGCATCGACTCCACGAACCGGGCGTGGTTCCGATGGTTGTCGCGCATGAGGTCGATGTTGGCCTTCCCGCCCACCAGGTCAGGGGTGTCGGGCCGGTCCAGCATTCTCCGGTCGAGCAGGGCCACCAGGTGGTCCAGCCGCTCGCCGTACTCGGCGCGGGCCTCGGGTGTCGACCGCCTGATACTGCCGGCCGATTTGAGGAGATAGGCTTTGTTCATGGAATCTCCGATCTTTGAGGCGTGAAGTTGAAGCCTGGCCCGGAACACCATTCACCCTTCAAACTTCACACTTCAAACTTCTATTCGCGGCTTCTGATATACCGTTCCAGGGTGTTGAGTGATCCGGCGTAGGTGACGCCGGGCTGCTCGGTGATGCGACGAAGGCCGCCGTGGCGGAAGGCCTGGCCCCCGACCAGAATCCGGACATCGCCGTCGGCGGCCCGAACCCGGGCGATGGTTTCCCGGAGGGTGTCGATGTGAAAGTAGATGCTCAACGACAGCCCCACCACATGGGGGCGAATGTCCCGGATGGCCCGGATCAGATCGGCCGACGGGGTGTTGGCGCCCAGGTAGTAGGCATCCCAGCCGTGCATCTCGAAAAGGTCGGCGGCCATCTTTCCGCCCACCTGGTGAAACTCGCCCTCGATGCTGGAGACGACCCCCCGCCGGTCGGCCCGCCGTCCGGAAATCAGACGGCCGTAAACATCGTTCATGAGCCCCTCGGTGATGGCGGTGGCCATGTGCTCGACCGCCACGGAGATCCGGTTGTGCTCCCAGAGCTCGCCCACCCGGTAGAGGGACCGGCGAAACATCCCTTCGTAGAGGGTTTTGACGGGAACCTGATCGGCCAGATGATCGGCCACGATTTTCGAGCACTCCCGGCGCGACCCCTTCAGGAGATGGTCCAGATAGGCCAGGTAGGCCCGTTCGTCGATCCCGCCGTTCGACTTGTCCGGTGTATCCATGTTCATCGCCGTCTCTTTCAGCACCCCGTATCGGTTTATCGCCTCATCCCGCTAAAGATATCGCATCCCATTGGAAAATTCAAACGCTTTGGCAACGGCCCGTAACGGGGCAAGGAGATAGAAAGGGAACAGTCATACCCGGGGCATCACATTACCCCGATAGTTAGCCGGATATCCCGGCAAGAAAGCCTTTCACCGACAAATCTTCGTCAATTTCCGGCCAATGGATGCCATAACCGTCCCCGCTCACTTCATAGTGACCTCTCTGGTCCGGACTTGCATGCCACAAACGAGGATACCAGATGATCGGGACGCTGATTATCCTTCCGTCCTTA
>CAYNGG010000183.1:0-8065 GCA_964396575.1 uncultured Desulfobacteraceae bacterium
ATGCCTTGACATATCTCCAATCATGGACTAAAACCGCTTTATTTTCAAATATCGGGATCAATTGATCCCGTAATTGGCGAAACATTACCCACTTACTTGAAGGAAAGGAGATTCAGCATGACAGCACAGCTTATCAAGGGAACCGAAATCCGCGAAAAGATCCTCGAAGAGATCGCCGCCGAGGTCAAGGAGATCAAGGAGAAGCATGGCAAGGTCCCCGGCCTGGTGACGATTCTGGTCGGGGAGAACCCCGCATCGATTTCATACGTCACCCTGAAGATCAAGACCGCGGATCGGCTCGGGTTTAAGGAAGTCCAGGACAGCCAGCCGGAGGACATCTCCGAAGAGGATCTGCTGGGGCTCATCGACAAGTACAACAAGGACGACTCCATCCACGGCATCCTGGTCCAATTGCCCCTGCCCAAGCATATCGACGAAAAGCGGGTCTTAAACGCCATTGACCCGGACAAGGACGTGGATGGCTTCCATCCGGTCAACGTCGGCCGGCTGATGATCGGCGGCGACGAGGTCAAGTATGCCCCCTGTACTCCGGCGGGCATCCAGGAGATGATCATCCGGGCCGGCGTCGAGACCAAGGGCGCCGAGGTGGTGGTGGTCGGCCGCTCCAACATCGTGGGCAAGCCCATCGCCAACATGATGCTCCAGAAAGGCCCCGGTGCCAACGCCACCGTGACCGTCGTCCACACCGGGACCAAGGACCTCGCCTCTCACTGCAAGCGGGCGGATATTCTCATCGTGGCCGCCGGCGTTCCCGGCCTGGTCAAGCCTGAGTGGATCAAGCCCGGCTCCTGTGTCATCGACGTGGGCGTCAACCGGGTGGGTGAGAAGAAGAGCGAGAAGACCGGCAAGATGATCGCCATCCTCAAGGGCGATGTCGATTTCGACGCGGCCAAGGAGATCGCCGGTTTCATCACCCCGGTCCCCGGCGGGGTCGGCCCGATGACCATCACCATGCTCATGAAGAACACCCTCAAAGCCCTCAAGTACGCCATTGGCATTGCCTAATTGGATTTCCCGTCGGCCGGGGCGCGTCCCCGGCCGACGCGCCTGGACGTCCAAAGCGCGGCCATGGCGACACGGACCCATTCCAGGAGTCGAGAAATGAGCCCGAAAATCACCATTATGGCGTGCAGTACCCATGCCGGCCCGCTGAGGCGGATCACGGTGCCCCGATGGCTGCTTGGCCTGATGGCCTGTGTGCTCATCGCCGTGGCCGCCGGCGTGGCCGGTCTCGTTTACGACCATGCGAGACTGAGATCCGTTGTCGCCGAAAAACAGGAGCTGACCCTCCGGATCGCCCGGCAGCGGGACCGGATCGATCACCAGCACAAGCAGATTGAGGTTTTTGCCGACGAGATCAATGCTCTCCAGGCCCGCCTGGTCTCCATGGGCGAGCTGGAAAGCCGAATCCGGATGCTGGCCGGACTCGATGCTGATGGCGGCGATGGGATGCTCGGGATCGGCGGTATGATGCCGTCAGACCTGGCGGCACCCGAGGACCCGTCCCAAAATCACGGCCGGCTTATGCGGGAGATGCACGAGCGGATCGAAACTCTGGATTCGGCGGCCGACACGGGCACGGTGCGATTCGAGGACCTCCTTGACGGGATCGGGGAAAAGCACAATATGCTGGCCTGCCGGCCTTCCATCCGGCCGACCACCGGCTATGTCACATCCTCTTTCGGCCACCGGCGGTCCCCCTTCACCGGTGTGACCGAGATGCACAGCGGCCTGGATATTGCCAACCGCCGGGGCACGCCCGTAATGGCCACCGCCGACGGGACGGTTGTCGTGGCCGGCCGGAAAGGATCTTTGGGAAGGGTCATCGAGATCAGTCACGGTTACGGGATGGTAACCCGCTACGGACACCTCGACCGGTTCGCCAAATCGGTCGGCGACCGGGTGAAGCGGGGCGAGGTGGTCGGCTTCATGGGCGACACGGGCCGATCCACCGGCCCTCACCTTCACTACGAAGTCCACTTGAATGGTGCCCCCTTGAACCCTGAAGACTACATCCTCAACTAACGCCCTTCCCGCCCGACTCACCGCGTCCCCGTGGCTCCGGATGCCCGGGGCCGGCCCCCGGCCCGACCAGACAGATCCGCCGCCGCCTTTACAAATCCATCGACAGCCTTACTTTACCTGTGGTATCCTGCGGAAATTAAACCGAACGGACCACAAGAGGACAGCTTATCGATGATATTTAACTTTCTGACCAAAGTCTTCGGCAGCAAAAACGATCGAGAGATGAAGCGGATGCTGCCGATTGTTGACCGGATCAACGCCCTGGAGCCGGAGATGCAGGCCATGAGCGACGCGGAGCTCCGGGCTCAGACCGAGCGGTTCCGGGAACGGCTGGCGGCGGGGGAGCCTCTGGACGACCTGCTCCCCGAGGCCTTCGCCACCGTCCGGGAGGCCTCGGTGCGGGCCTTAAAGATGCGCCACTTCGATGTCCAGCTCATGGGCGGGATCGTGCTTCACCGAGGCAAGATCGCTGAAATGAAGACCGGTGAGGGCAAGACCCTCGTTTCCACGCTGCCGGCTTATCTCAATGCGCTCACCGGGCGGGGGGTCCACATTGTCACCGTCAACGACTACCTTGCCCGGCGGGACACCGAATGGATGGGCCGGATTTACAATTTCCTGGGCATGACGGTGGGGACCATCCTCCACGGCCTGAACGACACGGAGCGCCAGGAAGCCTATCGGGCCGACATCACTTACGGAACCAACAACGAGCTCGGGTTCGACTACCTCCGGGACAACATGAAGTTCGAGCTCGACGGCCTCGTTCAGAAAGACCTCCATTACGCCATCGTTGACGAGGTGGACTCCATCCTCATCGACGAGGCCCGGACCCCCCTGATTATCTCGGGTCCGGCGGAGAAGTCCACCGATATGTATTACCAGGTCAACCGGGTGATCCCCAAGCTCCAGAATGAGCGGGATTTCACCATTGACGAGAAGGCCCGGAGCGTCCTGATCACCGAAGATGGGGTGGCTCGGGCCGAAAATCTCCTCGGCGTGGACAACCTTTACGACCCCAAGCATATCGAGCTCCTTCACCACGTCAACCAGGCATTAAAGGCTCACAACCTCTTCAAGCGGGATGTTGACTACATCGTCAAGGACGGCGAGGTAATTATCGTCGATGAGTTCACCGGGCGGCTCATGCCCGGCCGGCGGTACAGCGAAGGGCTCCATCAGGCCCTCGAGGCCAAGGAAGGGGTCAAGATTGAAAACGAGAACCAGACCCTGGCCACGGTCACCTTCCAGAACTACTTCCGGATGTATGACAAGCTTGCGGGGATGACCGGCACCGCCGACACGGAATCCGTGGAATTCAAGAAGATCTACAACCTCGACGTGGCGGTGGTCCCCACGAACAAGCCGATGATCCGCGAGGACTACTCCGACGTCATCTTGAAAACCCGGAAGGAGAAATACACCGCGGTTCTCGACGAGATCGAGGAGCTTTACAGCCGGGGCCAGCCGGTCCTGGTGGGGACCATCTCGATCGACGTCTCGGAGGACCTGAGCAATCGGCTCAAAAAGCGGGGGATTCCCCATGAGGTCTTAAACGCGAAGCACCACGAGAAAGAGGCCGAGGTCATCGCCATGGCCGGTCAGAGGGGCGCGGTGACCATTTCCACCAACATGGCTGGCCGGGGGACTGACATCGTGCTGGGCGAGGGCGTCACCGACCTCGGGGGGCTCCACATCATCGGCACCGAACGCCATGAGAGCCGGCGGATCGACAATCAGCTCCGGGGCCGGTCCGGCCGTCAGGGGGACCCCGGCTCATCCCGGTTTTATCTGGCACTCGAAGATGACCTCCTCCGGATTTTCGGCGGCGAGCGGATCGCCGGCTTCATGGACCGCTTCGGCATGGAGGAGGGCGAGCCCATCGAAAACCGCCTCATCAGCAAGCAGATCGAAAACGCCCAGGCCAAGGTCGAGGCCCGGAACTTCGACATGCGGAAGCACCTCCTCGAATACGACGACGTCATGAATCAGCAGCGGGAGGTGATCTACCAGCAGCGACGGGAAACCCTGCGGGGGGAAAACTTCCGGGATTCGATCATCGATATGATCGAGGAGAAGGCCGAGGAAATCGCCGGGATTTACGCCGCCGAAGGGATTCCGCCGCTCGAGTGGGACCGGAAGGCCATCTCCGAAGCCATCTTCAAGCAGTTCAACTTCTGGATGGACATGAGCGAGGACAGCATCGAGGGGCTCGACCCCGAGGGGCTGGCTGATCGGATCGCCGAGGCGGCGATAAAGGTCTATGAGGAGCGGGAGGGGACCATCGGGGCCGAGGACATCCGGCATTTGGAGCGGATCGTCATGCTCCAGACGATGGACAGCCTCTGGAAGGACCATCTGTTGAGCATGGACCATCTCAAGGAGGGGATCGGCCTCCGGGGCTACGCCCAGCAGAACCCGCTCATTGTGTATAAAAAAGAGGGGTTCGAGATGTTCCAGGGGCTCATCGACCGGATGAAGGCGGAGACCCTGGAAATCCTGTTCCGGATTCAGATCGCCGAGCCAACTCAGATGGCGTCCCTCCAGGCGCCCAAGGACCGGAACCTCGTGTTCTCCGGCTCGAATTCCGGAGGCGAAACCCGGAAGCAGCCGGTGAAACGGTCCGAAAAGAAAGTGGGCCGGAACGCCCCGTGTCCATGCGGAAGCGGGAAGAAATACAAGAAATGTTGCGGACGATAAGACCTCTCGGAGGGAGGATATGCCTGACTACCGACCCGATACGGAAGAAGAAGTCGAAACCGGAACGGAATCCGTTGCGGACCTCGACGAGCCTTCAATGTACAGGGTGTTGCTCCACAACGACGACTACACCACCATGGAATTCGTGGTGGAGGTTCTGATGGTGGTTTTCAGCAAGTCCATTGAGAATGCCACCCAGATTATGTTCAGCGTCCATCGGCGGGGAATCGGCGTCTGCGGCGTCTATACGTATGAGGTGGCGGAAACCAAGGTGTCCACGGTCGAGGCCATGGCCCGGGAAAAAGGGTTTCCCCTCAAATGCACCATGGAGGAAGAGTAGCCATGATCAGCAAGGAATTAACGGCAACGTTGAGCTTTGCGGTGCGCGAAGCCAAACGGAGACGCCACGAGCACGTCTGTCTGGAGCACATGCTGTTTGCCCTGCTTCACGACGAAATGGGCGTCGAGATCATCGAAGGTTGCGGCGGAAACGTCGAAAACCTCAAGCACGCCCTGGACATCTTTTTCCGGGACCGGATGACGGCCGTCCCCGACGGTCGGGATTACATTTTCCAGCAGACGGCGGGGTTCCAGCGGGTAATCCAGCGGGCGGTCAACCATGCCCGGTCGGCGGAAAAACAGGAGGTGGACGTCGGTGACATCCTCGCCTCCATGTTCATGGAAAAGGAGTCCCATGCGGTTTACTTTTTAACCCTGGAAGGGATCAGCCGGCTCGATGTCTTAAACTACATTTCCCACGAGGTCCCAACCAAAGGGGCCTTCCGGGAAGACCCCGCCGTGGAGTCCAAAACCGGCGGGGCTGACGCCAGGAAGAAGCGGGTCAACCCATTAAAGGCATTTACCATTGATCTGGTGGAGCGGGCCGACGGGGGATTGCTCGACCCGGTCATCGGCCGGGAGACGGAGCTGGAGCGGACCGTCCAGATCCTCTGCCGCCGGCGGAAGCATAACCCGGTCTTCGTGGGCGAGCCCGGCGTCGGCAAGACGGCTCTGGCGGAGGGCCTGGCCATCAAGGTCTCGCGGGGTGATGTCCCGGACCTGCTCGAAGCCATGCGGATCTACTCGCTGGACATGGGGGCACTCCTGGCCGGAACCAAGTTCCGGGGGGACTTCGAGCAGCGGCTGAAAGGGGTCCTGGCGGCGCTCAAGAAGAAAAAAGACGCCATCCTCTTTATCGACGAGATTCACACCATCGTGGGAGCCGGCGCCACCTCCAGCGGCTCCATGGACGCATCCAACATCATGAAGCCGTTTCTGACGGCCGGCGAGGTCCGCTGCATCGGCTCCACCACCTACGAAGAGTACCAGAACCACTTTGAAAAGGACCGGGCCCTGTCCCGGCGGTTCGAAAAGGTCGAGATCGCCGAGCCCTCCGTCGATGAGACTTACCAGATCCTCAAGGGGCTCAAATCTTACTACGAAGAGCACCACGGTCTGACCTACACCGAGCCGGCGCTCCAGGCGGCGGCCGAGCTGTCAGCCAAGTACATCAACGACCGGTTTCTTCCGGACAAGGCCATCGATGTCATTGACGAGGCCGGGGCCTTTGTCCGGCTGAGCGGCTCGTCCCGGCGGAAGAACATCAACCCGGCCGATATCGAAAAGATCGTGGCCAAGATGGCCAAGATCCCGCCTCAGAGCGTGAGCTCGTCGGACAAGTCGAAGCTGGCGACCCTGGACGGCCGGCTCAAGGAGATGGTTTTCGGCCAGGATGACGCCATCACGGCGCTGGTCACGGCCATCAAACGGTCCCGGGCCGGCCTCGCCACCCCGGAACGGCCGGTGGGCTCTTTCCTGTTTACCGGCCCCACCGGGGTGGGCAAGACCGAGGTCGCCCGTCAGATCTCCAACAACCTCGGGATTCAGTTTCTCCGCTTCGACATGAGCGAGTACATGGAAAAGCACGCCGTGGCCCGGCTCATCGGCGCGCCCCCCGGCTACATCGGCTTCGACCAGGGCGGCCTGCTCACCGACGGCATCCGGAAGCACCCCCACAGCGTCCTGCTCCTGGACGAGATCGAAAAGGCCCACCCGGACCTCTTCAACATCCTCCTTCAGGTCCTCGACTACGCCACCCTCACCGACAACAACGGGAAACGGGCCGACTTCCGCAACGTGATCATCATCATGACATCCAATGCCGGGGCCCGGGAGATGAGCGCCAACACCATCGGCTTCGGAAGCCCCACCTCGGATGTCGAGCAAAAAAGCATCAAGGCGATCGAAAGGCTCTTCAGCCCCGAATTCCGGAACCGGCTGGACGGGATCATCGGGTTTTCGGCATTGAACATCTCGATCATGGAGAAGATCGTGGACAAGTTCATGGCCGAGCTCAATCTCCAACTGGCGGCCAAGAAGGTGACCCTCACCCTCACCGACGCGGCCCGCCGACAACTGGCCGAAGAAGGCCATGATCCGCGGTACGGGGCCAGACCCTTGAGCCGGATCATCCAGACAAAGATCAAGGACCCGCTCACCGACGAGATCCTCTTCGGCCAGCTCGAAAAGGGTGGGTCGGTCCGGGTGGATCTGAAAGACGGGGAGTTTGTCTTTTCCTATAGTTAATGCCCGTTTATCTGCTTTCTGAGTCAATCGCCTTTCCCCCGCCCGATCTCGCCCGGCCTGACGGCATTCTGGCCGTCGGCGGGGACCTCTCCGTGGACCGGCTCCTGATGGCTTACCGGATGGGGATCTTTCCCTGGTACGGGGACGGCGACCCGATCATCTGGTGGTCGCCCGACCCCCGGCTGGTCCTTTACCCCTCTGCCCTCCGAGTCTCCCGACGGCTGGCCCGGACGGCCCGCCAGAACCGCTTCGAGATTACCTTTGACCGGGCTTTCGACGCGGTGATCGACGCCTGCGCCCGGATTCCCCGGAAGCGGGACGACGGGACCTGGATCGTGCCCGATATGGTCCGGGCTTATAACCGGCTCCACCGGGCCGGCTACGCCCATTCGGTGGAGGCCTGGCAAGATGGCGAGCTGGTCGGCGGGCTTTACGGGGTGTCGCTGGGGGGGAGCTTTTTCGGGGAGTCGATGTTCACCCATGAGCGGGACGCCTCAAAGGTGGCCTTTGTCAGGCTCGTCTCCCGCCTTAATGAGTGGGGCTTCGACCTGGTGGATTGCCAGGTCCGGACCGAGCACCTGATCCGGTTCGGCGCCGGGGAAATCCCCCGGAAACGCTTTCTCACCGAGCTTCGCCGGTCGGTGGCCCGTCCGACCCGGGCCGGCGCCTGGATTAGAAATTAGAAGTTTGAAGCGTGGTTTGGAGCACCCTTCCCACTTCCCACTTCCCACTT
>CAYNGG010000184.1:0-8050 GCA_964396575.1 uncultured Desulfobacteraceae bacterium
ATCGCGGTGCCGGCCCCGATCATGAGGGGTTCTCGGAAATTGATAAACCGATCGGAAAGGGCAGAATGCCGATGGAGACACGCGATGAATGATTTTGACCGATTCTTTGGAAAGCTTGCCGACGACCAGACACCCCACCCGTGGCAGCGTGAGCTGGCCGCGTCCCAGGTCCTCGGAAACCGATTGATCCGGATTCCCACCGGCTTCGGCAAGACCATGGGCGTCCTGGCGACATGGCTGTGGCACCGGGTTCATCAAGGGGATGATGCCTGGCCCCGGCGCCTGGTCTGGTGCCTGCCCATGCGGGTTTTAGTCGAGCAGACGGAAAAGGTGGTCCGAGGGGCACTGGCCGCGGCGGGGCTCCTCTGGGAAGGCGGCGATCATGGAGACTCGGTGGGCGTCCACCTGGTCATGGGCGGGGCTGACGCGGGTGACTGGAGCCTTTACCCGGAGGCCCGCGCGGTCCTGATCGGAACCCAGGACATGCTCCTGTCCCGGGCGTTGAATCGAGGCTATGGCGCGGCCCGGGCCCGCTGGCCCGCTGAATTCGGCCTGCTCAACCACGACTGCCTCTGGGTGATGGACGAGGTGCAGTTAATGGACGTCGGGCTGGCGACCTCGGCTCAGTTGCAGGCATTTCGCCAGGCATTCCCGGACCCGTCGCCTCGGCCGACCGTCACCTGGTGGATGAGCGCCACGCTTCAACCTGAGTGGATCGAAAAGAGTCCGGACACGGCCGAGGTGGCTGCCGGGCTGGCCAATCACCGGATTCCGGCCCCGGCCCGCACCGGCCCCCTCTGGGATGGCGTCCAAAAGCCCTTTCGGCTGGAGCCGGTGACGAGCCCCGCCGCGCTGGCCAGGCTGGTGTCGCGGGAGTATGCCGACACGGCGGCGCCCCCCAAAGGCCCCGCCCTGGTGGTGGTCAACACCGTTGACCGGGCCCTGGCGGTTTACGACGCCCTCCGCCGGGACAAATCCGCCAAAGCGGCCGGGACCGGGATCCGGCTGGTCCATGGCCGATTTCGGCCGGCGGACCGGGCCAACTGGGCGGAAGCTTTTCTCAACCGGTCTGAATGTGCCTCCGGCGTCAACCGGATCATCGTCTCGACCCAGGTCATCGAGGCCGGGGTGGACTTTTCCGCTGTTTTGCTGGTGACGGAGCTGGCGCCCTGGGCGAGCCTCGTCCAACGGTTCGGCCGGTGTGCCCGCTGGGGCGGCGATGGCCTCGTCATTATCGCCGATTTTGCCCCCAAAAATGACCGGGAGGCGGCACCCTATTTGCAGGAAGACCTCGACGCGGCCCGGGAGGCGCTCACCCATCTCGAAGACGTGTCTCCCCGGCACCTGGAGGCCTTCGAGGACCGGCATCCGGAGCTGCTTCCCCGGTTGTTCCCCTATGCGCCGCCCCATCTGCTCCTGGCTCACGAGCTGGAAGAGCTCTTTGACACCGCCCCGGACCTCTCCGGCGCCGACATCGACATCAGCCGGTTCATCCGCACGGGCGAGGAACGCGACCTTCATGTCTTCTGGGCTTCGGTCCCGGCCAACATCGAGCCGGACGGGAAGCTCCGGCCGACCCGAGACGCGCTCTGTGCCGTACCGTTTCTCAAAGCAAGGGAATGGCTTTGCGGGAAGACCGCCGGCCCCCAGGCTAGACTGAAAAACGGGATGCGCGCCTGGGTCTGGGACTGGCTGGACGGGGCGTGGCGGAAGCCCGAGCGGCGGGACCTCTATCCCGGCCGGACGGTGTTGGTGGCCGCCGATTGCGGCGGCTACCTCCCGGACCGGGGATGGTCTCCGGATAGCCTGGAGCCGGTTCCGCCGGTTGATGTCCCGGCCCCGCCATTTGAAGATGCGGCCGACGCCGCCCTGGAGAGCGAGGCCCTGAGCACTCAACCGGGGTGGCAGACCATTGCGACCCACGGGCGGGAGACCGGCCGGATTGCGGCGGCCATCGCAAAATTGCTCCTGCCGTCGCTTGCCGGGCTCTTCGACCTGGCGGGCCGCTGCCACGATCTGGGCAAGGGACATCCGGCCTTCAACAACACGATGGTCGGACCGGACCGGCCGGACCGGTCTGACCTCGCCAAGGCCCCGCCGGGGGCGTGGCTGCCCCTGGACCGGCTTTACCCGATGCCGGGGGAAGGCCGTCGGGCCGGGTTCCGTCACGAGCTGGTGAGCGTCCTGGGCCTGTTCTCCGTGCTCCGGCGGCATCAGCCGGACCATCCCGCCCTCTTGGGGCTCTGGCAACCGCTTCTGAAAGTGGCCGGTTACGAACCGGCGCCGTTTTCCGATCCGGTCGAGCCGCCGTCACCGATAGAAGCGGAAATCCTGGCACTGGATGACAAATCCTTCAACCTGGCCGCTTACCTTGTTTGTGCCCATCACGGCAAGGCCCGGGTGGCCTGGCACGCCACTCCAACCGATCAGGCCGCGGACGACCCCGCGCTTCGGATCATGGGGGTCAAAGACGGAGACAAAATCCCAGCGGTGCCCCTGATGGATGCACGGGAACAACCCCATAGCTTCCCCGGATTCACCATCGATTTGTCGATCGCGTCCGCCGGGCTCAACCCGACATTCGGTGAAGGGTGGACCGAGCGGGTCTTGCGGCTGTTGGCGGACCACGGCCCGTTTACCCTGGCCTGGATGGAGGCCCTGTTCCGGGCGGCCGACCAGCGGGCCTCCCGTCTCAACATCAACGACGACTTGCTCAACCCGGAGGAAATGCCATGAACATCCACGCACTCAACGGCTGCGCCCCCGACCCGCTGGCCCACTATCTCAAGGCCCTCGGGATTCTCCGCCTGGTGGCCGAGCAGGCCGATCCCGAGGCCCGGGGGTGGTGGCGGGGAGATCGGTTCCATCTGGCCACCCGCATGGACCGCGGGGAGCTGGAAGCGTTTTTTCTGGAACAATACGAGCCAACCCCGCTGGTGTCGCCCTGGAACAAGGGGTCCGGGTTTTTCTATCCCGATGATCCGGCGATCAAGGCGATTGAAACGTCGCCGGCGCCTCGGATGGCCCGAATCCAGACCGGCATTGCCGAAAGCCGGAGGCTGGCCGTGGAAATCATTGCGGCGGATCAGGCCGTGCGGGACATCAAGGCCGAGACCAAGGATAAAAAGAAGTCCCGGCGGAAGAAGCAGGAGCTGAAGGCGTCTGATGAATACAAAAAGCGCCTTTCCGATGCCGAAAAGCGGTTTAAAGGCCTCAAGGCGGACCTGATTCCCCGGATTCGAAGGGAATGGCGCGGCCCTCACCGGGAATGGATGGACGCGGCCATGATGCTCCAGGAAGACGGAAGCCCCGTCTATCCGGCGCTCCTCGGCACGGGCGGCAATGACGGCCGGCTCGATTTCACCAACAACTTCATGCAGCGGCTGGGAGACGCCTTCGATCTTTCCACGCGGGCGGGGCGTCCTCGCCCCACGGCCCCGGCCTGGCTTGCCGGGGCGTTGTGGGGCGAGCCGGCCCGGGGATGCGCCACCGGAAAGGCCGTCGGCCAATATCTGCCCGGCACGGCCGGCGGGGCCAACAACGCCAACGGCCCCACCGCTGACAGCCTCCTCAACCCAATGGACTTTCTGCTGATGCTGGAGGGCAGCGTCCTGTTCACCGCCCACGTCACCCGCCGGACCGGCGCCGGGCAGACCGGTCGAGCCGCCGCCCCCTTTGCCGTCAGCTCCCAGGGGGCCGGGTATGCCAGCGCCGCCCAGGCCGACGAAGGGGCCCGGGGGGAGCAGTGGATGCCGCTCTGGTCCCAACCGATGACCCTGGCCGGGCTGCGCCGCCTCCTGTCCGAAGGCCGCGCCCAGATCGGCCGCCGGCCCGTTGAGTCCCCCATCGACATGGCCCGGGCGGTGGCCCGGCTCGGAGCGGCGAGGGGAATCACCGCCTTTCAACGGTACGGGTACATCGAGCGAAACGGTCAGAGCAACCTGGCCGTCCCCTTGGGCCGATTCGTCATTCCCGACCGGACCTCGCCCCGTCTCGCCTGCCTCGATGACCTGGACGCCTGGCTGGAACGGCTCCGCCGGCGGGCCCGGGACCGGGGCGCCCCCGCCCGGTTACAGCTTGCGGAACGGCGGCTGTCGGACGGTTTGTTCGCGGTCACCCGGCATCCGGATGAGCCGGCCCGGTGGCAGGCGGTGTTGCTGGCCCTGGCCGACGTGGAGGCCGTCCTTCGGACCGGCGCCGGAATAGCCTGTGGCCCCATCCCCCGGTTGCGGCCCCAATGGGTCACCGCCTCCGATGACGGCTCCCCCGAAATCCGCCTGGCGGTTGCCTGCGCCCTCCAATGGCCCTCGGTCCGCCGCCATTGGCTGCCCCTGAAGGGACCGGGACGGTTTGCCGCATCCGGCAGCGGTGCCCAGCGCCACCTGGAAAAAAAGCCCGAGGTGGTTATGGCCGGCCGGGACGGGACCGACGACGCCATCGCCCTGGTCCGGCGCCGGCTCATCGAAGCCTCGGACCATGAAGGCCGCCGGTTGGCCTTAAACGCCGGAAAGCGGGCTTCCGCCCCGGCTGATGACATCGCCCGGCTCCTGGCCGGAGAAGTGGACCTCGACCGGACGGTCCACCTTGCCCGGGCCCTGATGGCCCTCGACCAGCGGCAATGGTCCCAAACCCCCCATCCGCCGGCACGACCAAAGGCAGCCGGGCTCCGGCCGGACGACGCCTGGCTGGCCATCCGGCTTTCCCTCCCGCCGTTCCCGTTGCCGCCGGATGACCGTCTCGTCCCCACCGATCCGGCCATCCTGAGACGGCTGGAGGCCGGGGACCCGTCGGCCGCCGTTGAGCTCGCCCGCCGGCGGCTCCGGTCCGTCGGCATCCACCCCACCGTGCGGGTGGCCACCGCCTCGGCCTCGACCGCCCGACGCTGGGCGGCGGCCCTGGCATTTCCCATTTCCAGACCCACGGCGTCCGGTTTTCTCCGGCGCCTGGACCCCAACACCGCAAAGGAGCAGACACCATGAGCATCGACCTGACAAAACTTGACGGGACCCATCGCCTCCTGGGTGAAATCCCCCTCACTCCCGTCCAGGGACATCGCTTCCAGCCCACCGGCTTTCCCGGCCTCGGGGCCGCCACCTTCCAGACCGCCGAAGGCAGTTGCCTGCTGGTGGAAAGCACCCAGAGCATGGCCAACCGCCTGGAGCTGGTCTGCTGGGATGACGTCCGCAAAGACGTGGTTTCCGATCTGGACGGCATCTCCCACGTCCGGGTGACCCGAAACGGGGAATTCCTCACCGACTCGATCCTCGAGTCCCACCGGATCAACAGCCCCTATTTGCTTGAAAACTCGGACAAGACCTTCCTCGACACCCTGAAATCGGAGCTGAAGGTCTTGGAAACCGGCCCCATCGACCGGCGGAAACTGGCGGAGGTCCTCCTCAAGTATGACCTCGGATCCTTGATCCACGGGGTCTTTCTGGCCAAAAAGGACCTGGCCGGCGGCCGGTTGCGGGTCGCCCGGGCCCTGTCCGCCTTTATCGAGGCCGACGGCGCCCGGGTGGCCGCTTCCGGGGGCGTGAAAAACGATCATGTGAACCCCTCCGGAGACACAAAAAAAGGTTTCGGAAATGTCCCCTTTGCCCGGGACGAATACACCGCCGACCGGATCACACTCTACGTCAACCTGGACCTGGCGCAGATCCGGGGGTATGGGCTGGGCGATGACGTCAATCGCCTGCTCATCCTGCTTTCCCTCTACAAGATCCGGGCCCTGTTGGACCGTGACCTGCGTCTTCGGACCGCCTGTGACCTCCGGGTGGATGCTGAGGGGATGAAAGTCACCGCTCCGGAGGGATTCGGGCTGCCGACGCTGCCCGAGCTGCTCGGGGATCTCAAGGAATCCATCGCCGCCTGCGCCGACCGGATGGTGGTAATCGAAACCGTCAATAACGACCCGCTCAAAAAGGCCAAACCGCCCAAGGCGGGCGACGGCGCCGCGGACACCGACGACGAGGAATAGCCATGTCCATGACCAAAGCTGTCGAGCTTCGCTTTCAGACGGGGCGATGCGGTCATCCACCACGAGAAATCGTCAATCCAACAGTGGAAATCCGCTTTCCGGCCCGACGATACCATGCCACCCCCTGGGGGCACCACGTCAACGAGGGCCTGATCGAATGGCCGCCCTCCCCCTGGCGGCTGCTCCGGGCCCTGATGGCCACCGGGTTCACCGCCGGCCCGTGGGATGAGCACGGCCCCCCGCCGACGGGCCGGTCCCTGATCGAAAAGCTGGCCGGAGTCCTCCCGGTCTATCACCTGCCCCGGGCCGCCGGAGCCCACACCCGGCATTACATGCCAATCGATAAGCTGGACAAGGCGGGACAGCCTAACCGGACCCTGGTCTTCGACACCTGGGCTCAGGTGGACGAGGGAGCGCTCACGGTCACATGGAAAACGACCCTCACCGCCGATGAAGCCGACATCCTGGCCGGGCTGGCCGAGCGGATGGGATATCTGGGCCGGTCGGAGAGCTGGACCCAGGCCCGTCTGCTTGATCCGGAAGACCCCCTGCCGGCGACTGAGGCGTGCGTCCCGTCGGATGCGCCGCCACCGCCCGGATGGGAGCAGGTCTCCCTGCTGGCCCCCCAACCGCCGCCAGACTATGACCAGTGGCGGGACGTGGCGGTCCGGGAAGCTCTCACCGCCGCCGGCTCGGGCGGCCGCAAGCCGACCAAGCATCAACGGGAAAAGGCCGTCGAGCCCTATCCACGGGATCTCATCGATTGCCTTCAGGTTGAAACCGGATTTTTACGGAAGCATGGCTGGAGCCAGCCGCCGGGCACCCGGCGGGTCTTTTACCACCGGCCCGTGGATGCCCTGGAGTCGGGCGCGCCCCGGCCCCGGTTCAAGCCGGCCACGGCGGCCCCGGTCCAGGCCATGCTCCTGGCCCTGTCCACGGCCGGCGGCAACCTCCACGCCCTCCCGCCCGTCACCCGGACCTTGCCCCAGGCGGAGCTTTTCCACCGGGCTCTGACCCGCCATGCCACCCGGGACGGCGGCACCTGCCCGGCCATCACCGGGTGCGATAGATCGGGTCGGCCCCTCAGAGGGCCGCACGACCACGCCCACGTTCTCCCCCTCGACCTCGACGGCGACGGCCACCTGGACCATCTGCTGATCTGGGCCTCCGGGGGCCTGGACGGTGATGCCCAGGCCGCGGTCCGGTCGGTCCGAAAAACCTACGCCAAAGGCCAGCCAGACCCCTTGCGGGTGGCTTTGGCCGGCGCCGGAGAGCTGGACGACCTCCGTTGCCTGCCGGGCGAGCCGGGCCGGCAAATCCGGGCCATCCTCGGTCCGGCGGACGGCGGACTGACCTGGATCAGCCGGACGCCCTTTGTGGCGCCCCGGTACCTCAAGAAATCCGGGCGGAACACCCTGACGGGACAGGTGGCCGCCGAGCTGGCCTCCCGGAAGCTCCCGAAACCCCAATCGGTCACGGTCCTCGAACCCGGCGACCGGCCCGAGCGCTTGCGGCACCGCCATTTCATCCGGGTCCGCGGCAGGGGCCCGAAGCCCCCCATCGACTTCGGCTATTCCCTGGAGGTCCGGCTCGACGAGCCGATCACCGGCCCGCTGTGCCTCGGCTACGGGAGCCATTTCGGGCTGGGGCGCTTCGAATCGGTTGGTGACGGGAGATGATTGTGGTATCTTGAGCCCATTGAAAGCGGTGGGGAAGAGAGACCACCTGATGATCACAGATCCGGGACCGGCCGACGGCATCCGGATCAAGGTTGAAACGATGGGCTGAGCTTTCGGGGCCCATTGACCGAAAGCCGGTTATGGTATAAATCTTTTTTGCCGACCCATTTCGAGCGGTAGGTTGGTGCCGGATTTCCGGGGACCGCTCGCAAATCGGGAGCTCTTTGACAATTTGGGAAGTTATGAAAAAATGGGTTGAACAATCGGGCCAAATGATGTATGAAATAGGCAGCGTTTTCGGCACCGCTCGCAAAGTGCGATGGGGGCCGTTGAAATCATTGACAATTTAAGCGAGCGGTTTTCCGCGGCATTTCTGCCGCGGCCTCATTGAAGC
>CAYNGG010000185.1:0-7980 GCA_964396575.1 uncultured Desulfobacteraceae bacterium
GAGAACATCGCTCAGGCCCAGGCGGCGGCCGGACGGGCGGCCACGGTCCTGGCTCGCCAGGCCATCGACATTTCCCCGCTGGTTTCTCAGGTGGATACGGAAAAGTGCATCGGCTGCGGCCTCTGCGAGGAGGTCTGTCCCTTCGGGGCCATTATCCTGGAGGAGGTCGAGGGCAAGGGGTACCGGGCCCAGAACATCTCGGCTTCTTGTAAGGGGTGCGGCCTGTGCGCCTCAACTTGTCCTCAGAACGCCATCGACATGCTCCACTTCCGCCAGGCCCAGATTCTGGCGGCCATCAAGGCGGTGGCTTAACAATAATAGTGGCTGGTGGACAGTGGATGTGGATCGTGGCCGTAAAACGGCCGCAAGCCGCAAACCACAAGCCACTAGCCCCCTTTCACAGAGGTGACATAGCGACATGAGCGAATTTGAGCCCAAGATCCTCGCGTTTCTGTGCAATTGGTGCGCCTATGCCGGGGCCGACCTGGCCGGCGTCTCCCGGCTCCAGTATCCGCCCAATCTCCGGACGGTCCGGGTGATGTGCTCCGGCCGGGTGGATCCGGCGTTTATCTTAAACGCCTACCAGGAGGGCTGCGACGGCGTTCTGGTGGCCGGGTGACATTTCGGGGATTGCCATTACCTGGAAGGTAATGTTCAGGCGGAAAAGAAAGTCCGGATGACCCAGAGATTGCTCGACCTGGCCGGCATCGGCGCCGACCGGCTCCACGTGGCCTGGGTATCATCGGCCGAGGCCCAGCGGTTCGTGGATGTGGCCACCACCGTGACCGAGTCGATTCGGTCCCAGGGACCCCTGGATGAGTCGAAGCATGCGCTGGCACTCGAAGCGGCGGAGCGGACCGTCAACAGTGAGGTCATCCGCTGGTTTGTCGGCAAGGAGGTGAAGACCACCACCAAGGGCGACGTTTACGGACGGCCCTGGGATGTCGAGAGCTTCGAGAAAACCTTGAACCGGACCCTGGCCCGGGAATACGAGAAAAACCTGATCCTGTCAGCCATCCGGGCCGGCGCCGCCAACCCGCGGGCTATCCGCGACATGGTGGGACTCGATCTGCGGCGCATCTCCTATCTGCTGGCGGACCTGGAAAAGGTCAGTGCCGTCGTATTCCAGAGGATGGAGGACAAAAAGCCGGTCTTCGCGGCGCTCTAACCCGGCGTCCGGATATCCGAGATCAATCTTAAGGAGAAAAATCATGACCGACACAAGCGGGTCAGTAATGGTGGTCGGCGCCGGCATCGCCGGAATGCAGGCCTCCCTGGATCTGGCCAATTCCGGCTATAAGGTCTATCTGGTGGACAAATCGCCCACCGTCGGCGGGATGATGGCGCGGCTTGACAAGACCTTTCCCACCAATGACTGTGCCATGTGAGTGATCTCGCCCAAACTGGTCGAGGTCGGCCGGCATCTGAATATCGAACTGGTGATGTGCAGCGAAGTTCAAGCGGTGGACGGCGAGCCCGGAAGCTTCGAGGCCACGGTGGTCAACCGTCCCCGGTACATCGATCCGGTGAAGTGCACCGGATGCGGCGAGTGTGCCCGGCATTGCCCGGTCACCGCCGTCAACAACTACAATATGGGACTCGACGACCGGCGGGCCACCTACATCGAGTACCCTCAGGCCGTGCCCCTGGCCTTTGCCATCGACACGGACATCTGCATCGGCTGCGGGCTCTGCGAAAATATGTGCATCGCCAAGGCGGTGCGGTACGACGACCAGCCCCGGGAGACCAAAATCCGGGTCGGGTCGGTGATTCTGGCGGCGGGCAGCGAGGGATACGATCCCTCCGGGCTCGATTACCTGGGCTACGGCCGTTACGCCAACGTGGTAACCAGCGAGGAGTTTGAGCGGATTCTGAGCGCGTCGGGTCCCTATTTCGGCCACCTGATGCGGCCCCTGGACCGTGAGGAGCCGAAAAAGATCGCCTGGCTCCAGTGCGTCGGGTCCCGGGACGCCAACCGGACCGGGAACGGCTACTGCTCGTCGGTCTGCTGTATGTACGCCGTCAAGGAGGCGATGATCGCCAAGGAGCACGTCCACGGTGATCTCGACTGCGCGGTCTTCAACATGGATATGCGGACCTTCGGCAAGGACTACGAGCATTACTATAACCGGGCCAGGGACAAAGACGGGGTCCGGTTCGTCAAGGCCCGGATTCACACCATCAGCGAAATCCCGGAAACCGGGGATCTGATCGTCAAGTTCGCCGACGAGGCCGGGGCCATGCAGGAGGAGACCTTCAGCATGGTGGTCCTCTCGGTGGGGCTCCAGGTTCAGCCGGACGCGGCGGAGCTGGCGGAACGGCTCGGCGTTGAAGTCGATAAATACCGGTTTGCCAAGTCCGAACCCTTTGCGCCGGTGGCCACGACCCGGCCGGGGATTTACACCTGCGGGGTTCTCCAGGGTCCCAAGGACATCCCCGGCTCGGTGACCGAAGCCAGTGCGGCGGCGGCGGTTGCCGGTTCGGATTTGTCCGAAGCCCGGGGGACCGACATCGAGACCGTGGAAGTGCCGCCCCAGTGCGACGTGAGCGGACATGCCCCGCGGATCGGCGTCTTTGTCTGCAACTGCGGGATCAATATCGGCGGCGTGGTGGACGTCCCGGCGGTCCGGGAATATGCCGCCACCCTTCCCCATGTGGTCTTTTCCGACGACAACCTCTTTACCTGTTCTCAGGACACCCAGGACAAGATCAAGGAGATGATCGTCGAACACGACCTCAACCGGGTGGTGGTGGCATCGTGCAGCCCCAAAACCCATGAGCAGATGTTCATGGAGACCCTCGAGGCCTGCGGCCTCAACCGGTACCTCTTCGAAATGGCCAACATCCGGAACCAGGATTCCTGGATCCACGCCAATCAGCCGGACGAAGCCACCGAAAAGGCCAAGGACCTGGTGCGGATGTCCGTGGCCCGGGCCGGGGTGCTGCGAACCCTGAATGAAAAGGTGGTCTCCATCAACCACCGGGCGATGGTCATCGGCGGCGGCGTGGCCGGCATGACCTCCGCGCTCAACCTCGCGCGCCAGGGGTTCGATACGGTGATCCTGGAAAAGGATGACCAATTGGGTGGGTTCGCCCGGAACCTCCACCACACCATAGAAGGGGCCGACGTCCGCGCCTACCTGGAAAAGATCATCGCCGAGGTCAACGCCGAGGACCGGATCGAGGTGCTGACTTCGGCCCGGATCACCAACTTCGAAGGGTTCAAGGGGAACTTCGCCACCACCGTCGAGGTCGGCGGCGAAAAGCGGCGGATCGAGCACGGGATCTTTATCGTGGCCACCGGCGCGGTCGAGCACCAGCCCGCCGAGTACCTCTACGGTGAAGACGACCGGGTGGTGACCCAGGTGGAGCTCAGCGACCGGCTGGCCGGCGGAGAGGGGGCAAAAGACCTTTCCGACGTGGTGATGATCCAATGCGTCGGCTCCCGGAACGAGGAACACCCCAACTGCTCCCGGATCTGCTGTCAGGCGGCGGTGAAAAACGCCCTCGAGATCAAGAAGCAAAGCCCCGATACCAACGTCTTCGTGCTCTATCGGGACATCCGGACCTACGGGCTCCTGGAGGACTACTACACCGAAGCCCGGAAGCAGGGGGTCATCTTCATCCGGTTCGACCGGGACAACCCGCCCCAGGTGGACAAGGCAGGCGACGGCATTGTGGTGGGGGTCAAGGACCATATCCTCCAGCGGGATGTGGAAATCACCGCCGACCTCCTGGCCCTGTCGGCCGGGGTGACGGCGGCCGACACCACCGAGATGAGCAACATCATGAAGCTCAACCGGAACCCGGACGGGTTTTTCATCGAAGCCCACGTCAAGCTCCGCCCGGTGGACATGCCCAGCGAAGGGATTTTTCTCTGCGGTATGGCCCATGGTCCCAAGCTCATCTCGGAGAGCATCGCTCAGGCCCAGGCCGCGGCCGCAAGGGCCACGACCTTTCTGTCCCAGGGCGAGATCAAATTGTCGGCCATCACGGCAAAGGTGGACACGGAACATTGCGTCAAATGCCTGACCTGCGTTCGCTCCTGTCCCTTCGGAGTGCCCACCTTCAACACGGAGGAGAAGGTCATCGAGATCAACGAGGCCATTTGCCACGGCTGCGGGGTCTGCACGGCGGTCTGCCCCCGTCAGGCGATCCAGTTGAGCTACTATGAGGACGACCAGCTAACCTGCAAGATCGATGCGTTGCTGGCGGGAGGAATGTAATGGCGGATTTCGAGCCGAGGATTATCGCGTTTTGCTGCGACTACTGAGGATATTCGGCCGCGGACCTGGCAGGTTCCATGCGACTCGAATATCCATCCAACATCAAGATCATCCGGGTACCCTGTACCGGCAAGGTGGACCTGATGCACCTGTTGCGGGCAATCCAGAAAGGGGCGGACGGAGTTTACTGCGTCGGCTGCCTGGAGGGAACCTGTCACTACAACGAGGGCAACATCCGGTGCCGGGAGCGGGTCGATCACGCTCGAACCCTTCTGGACGAGGTCGGCCTCGAAGCGGACCGGGTCCGGATGTACAACCTCTCCTCGGGGGAAGGCCCCACCTTCGCGGCCTACGCCAAGGAGATGACCGAGCATATCAAATCCCTGGGGCCGAATCCGATCGGCGCCCGGGAGAAAGCATAAATTCCAAAACCCTGAACCTTATTAAAAGGATTTGAGATCATGGCAGAGGAAGCAATTAAGCTAGGCGGTAAGAAAAAGTCCATTTTCATGGACAAGGTCAAGGAGCTGCTCCCGGAGGGCGGCAACTTGAACCTGTGTCTGACCTGTGGGGCCTGCTCCTCGGGTTGCCCGGCAACGGGCCTTGATGGGATGGACCCACGGAAATTTCTCCGGATGGCCGCGTTGGGGATGGACGAGGAGATTCTGAGCACCCCCTGGGTCTGGATGTGTACCATGTGCCAGCGGTGCATCTACGTCTGTCCGATGAAGATCGACATCCCCCAGCTCATCTACAACGCCCGGGCAGCCTGGGACATGGAAGACCGGCCCAAGGGCATCAAGGGCTCCTGCGAGATGGCCCTGAAAAACGACTCCACCAGCGCCATGGGCGCCTCGCCCGAGGACTTCACCTTCGTGGTGGAAGACGTCCTCGAGGAGTACCGGGAGGCCCAGCCGGAGTTTGCGGACATGCAGGCCCCCATCGACAAGCAGGGCGCGGAATTTTTCCTGAACCAGAACTCCCGGGAGCCGGTGACCGAGCCGGACGAGATGTTGCCCCTCTGGAAGGTTCTCCACCTGGCCGGCGCCGACTGGACTTACGGCAGCAAAGGCTGGGCCGGAGAGAACTACTGCATGTTCCTAGCCGACAACGAACGCTGGGAGCATGTCACCCGGACCACGGCCGGGGCGGCCGACGAGCTCGGGTGTAAGGTCTTTCTCAACACCGAATGAGGGCACGTAACCTTCTCAGTCCTGGCAGGACTGAAAAAATTCAACATCAAGCACAACTTCGTCGTCAAGAACATCTACGAATACTACGCCAAGTGGATTCGCGAGGGTAAGCTCAAGGTCAATTCCGACTGGAACAAGGATCTCGGGATCAAGTTCACGGTCCAGGACCCCTGTCAGATCGTCCGGAAAGCCTACGGTGATCCCATTGCCGAGGACCTCCGGTTCGTGGTCAAGTCGGTGGTGGGCGAGGAGAACTTCATCGACATGGAGCCCAACCGGTCCAATAACTACTGCTGCGGCGGTGGCGGCGGGTTCCTCCAGTCCGGCTATAAAGATCAGCGCCTGGCCTTCGGCAAGCTCAAGGATCAGCAGATCCAGACCACCAAGGCCGATTACTGCATTGCCGGATGTCACAACTGCCACGCCCAGATCCATGAGCTCAGCGAGCACTACGGCGCTAACTACGGCGTGGTTCACATGTGGACCCTGATCTGCCTGTCCCTGGGCTTTCTCGGTCCCAACGAGCGCGAGTACCTGCATGACGATCTCAAGGAGGTGAATGTATTCCACCCGGAGACGGCGATGTAGCCCCAAGGAGGAAAAACAATAATGATAGTTGCCAAGCGGAAGCCCTTTGACGAGATCAAGGAGATGCTCCAGGGCTACAAGAAGGTTCTGAACGTGGGATGCGGCACCTGTGTCTCCGTCTGTCTGGCCGGTGGCGAAAAGGAGGTCTCCGTTCTGAACGCCGAGATTGACATGGCCCGGAAGCTGGCCGATGACCCCATCACCATTGACGGGATCACCATCGAGCGGCAGTGCGACCGGGAATACCTCGAGCTGCTCGACGACAAGGTCGATGGCTATGACGCGATCCTTTCCATGGCCTGCGGCGTCGGCATCCAGTTTCTGGCCGAGCGGTTCCCCAAAATTCCGGTCTTTCCGGCGGTGGACACCTCCGGCCTGGCGGTCAACCAGGCGGTGGGCTGGTACGAGGAACGCTGCCGGTCCTGCCAGAGCTGCGTGCTCGGCTGGACGGGCGGCATCTGCCCGGTGACCATGTGCGCCAAGGGCCTTTACAACGGCCCCTGCGGCGGCACCAACAAGGGCAAGTGCGAGATCAGCCAGGACCAGCCCTGCGCGTGGTATATGATTTACGAGCGCCTGCGGGATCAGGGCCGGCTCGACCACATCAAGAAGATCAAGGTGGCCAGCGACTGGCAGGATCAGGTCCCCCGGACTTTGATTCAGCCCGGCTACAAGCAGCCGGAGCCGGCCGAAGCCGAGTAACCGATATCCCCCGTCGGCGGTGGCGACCCCACTGCCGGCGGGCGGTTTCAACCATAAGGTGAGATCAATATGGGCACAGACGAAAACGGCTATAAAGCGGGAAGCAAACTGGAGAAGATCCTGAAGGCGGGCCATTTCGCCTTTACGGGGGAGCTCGGGCCGCCCCGAGGCACGGGCGCGGAGGAGGTCCGGGAAAAGGCCTCACACCTCAAAGACAGTGTAGATTCGGTCAACATCACCGATAACCAGACGGCGGTGGTCCGGATGGCCTCCTGGGCCGCCTGCCTCATCCTTATCCAGGAGGGCATCGAGCCCAACTACCAGATGGTCTGCCGGGACCGAAACCGGCTGGCCATGCAGGCGGACATCCTCGGAGCCTACACCCACGGCGTGAAAAACATGCTCTGCCTCTCCGGCGACCACTGCATGTTCGGGGATCATCCCACCGCCAAGGGGGTCTTCGACATCGACTCCATGCAGTTGATCCAGATGGTCAAAAACATGCGCGACGAGGGTAAATTCCAGGGCGGAGCCGAGATCGAGCATCCGCCGAAGATCTTCATCGGCGCGGCCGCCAACCCCTTTGCGGAACCCTACGAGTGGCGGGTCCACCGCCTGGCCAAGAAGATCGAGGCCGGCGTGGACTTCATCCAGACCCAGTGCATCTACAACATGGACCGGTTCCGGAAATGGATCCAGGAAGCCAATGACATGGGCCTGACCGAGAAATGCTACATCCTCGCCGGGGTCACCCCCATGAAGAGCGTCGGTATGGCCCGGTACATGCAAAACAAAGTGCCGGGAATGGACGTCCCCGACGAGACCATCAATCGGCTCAAGGGCGCCGGCAAGGGCAACGTCGCCGCCGAAGGCATCAAGATCGCCTGCGAGCAGATCGAGGAGTTCAAGGAGATGAAGGGCGTTCACGGCGTCCACCTGATGGCCATCGAATGGGAGCACAAGGTCCCGGAGATCGCCGAACAGGCCAAAGTCCTGCCGCGTCCCAAGGTGGATTGATCCGCCACGACGACCGGCCGGACCGGATCGATGGTAAGCTGACCAAAACCCCGTCCCCCGCAAAGGGACGGGGTTTTGTATTGGAAAAGACCACCAATCAAAATGAGAGAACTATAAAAGAACCACGAATAAACACCAATGGACACTAATTGGTATTTGAAATCGATCACATTATTTTGAATGGGATCGGTTGGTTTTGTGACTTCATTCGTGTATAATCGTGTCCATTAGTGGTTCTAACCGGACTCGGCAAT
>CAYNGG010000186.1:0-7980 GCA_964396575.1 uncultured Desulfobacteraceae bacterium
TTTGAAATCCGTTTCAGCTCTTAAGGCGGCGTGGCTTTTCCGGGCGGTCCGGTCCGGGCTGAAATGGGCGGGGCTGCTGGTCGGCGGCCTCCTGTTGACGGTTGCGGCCCTTGTTTTGCTCCTCCCGGCCCTGATCTCCACCGATGTCGTCCGTGAGACGCTCGAAGCCCAAGCCGGAGCGGTCCTCGGCCGGCCGCTTACGGTGGCGGCCGTCAGATGGGACTGGCGGGACGGGATTCGTCTGGAGGGGGTGGGCCTTGCCGATGATCCGGCGGTCTCGGGCTCGGCCGACACGGACCTTTTCCACCTGGACCGGGCTCATCTCCGGATCGGCTGGGCGGCCCTGACCCAACGAACCCTCCGGGTCGATCTCCGGGTGGATGGGATATCCCTTCGGCTGGTCCGGGCGGCGGACGGCCGGACCAATCTCGATTCGATCCTGGCGAGGCTGGCCGGTTCCCCGGATGAGGAGCCCGAGGGGATGCCGGACCCGGGACCGCTCCTCCCGTCGGTCCAAATTCCGATGGACCTGGCCTTGCGGGTCGAGGTCGAAAGGGTCGGGCTGACGGTCATTGACCGGGGTTTGGAGCGGCGCCTGGACCTGTCGTCGGGGTCGGTCCGGCTCCGGATACCCTCATTGATGACTGAGGCGGTCCGGCTGTCCGCGTCGGGTGATCTGAGCCTCGATGGCAACCCGGTCCCGGGCCTGGGGCTGGCCCTGAAGCTGGAAAACCTGTTTGACGCCGACGGCCGGATGACGCCGCTGAAGACGGCCCTCTGGCTGACGGCCGAATTCCCGGGGACCCGTTTGGCGGCCGTGGCCGATGCCGACGCCCGCCGCCTGACCCTTGATGGCGGGATCGACCTGGAGAGGCTCTGGTCGGTCCTCGCCCCCCTGATGCCGGCGCCCCTGTCGGAAACCCGGCCGGCGGGCCGGATCGACGGGGCGGTCCGGGTAACGGGAAGCTCCGTCGAAGCGGCGACCTTTGTCGCCGGGCTGAGGCTGACGGACCTCTCGGCGGCGGGCGGCGTCTTGGGGGACGGTTCCGTCGGCCCGCTGTCGGTTCGGATGGAGACGACGGGCCGGGGGAGCCTCTGGGAAGGCGGCCGGGTCGAAGCGTCGGGGCGGTTCGACCTGTTGACCGGCACCCGGATTCGCTGGGAGGGGACCGCCGTGGGCGTGGGCTCCGAGGCCCCGACGGTTGACCTGTCGGTGGGGCCGGTCCGGGTCGATCTGGCTGAGATTTTCCAACTGGCCGAGGGGATGATCCCGGAGTCGGTGTCGGTCTCCCTCTCGTCAGGCGATCGGTCTCCCCGGTTGACGGTCGATGGGATCCACCTGTCCGCCGCCCCCCGGGCCGGGGATGCGACCCTGACGGTGGATCAACTCCGCCTGGACTTCCCCGAAGCCGACCTCCGGGCGACGCCATCGGCTCCGTCCGCGGCCGTTCGGGACCTTTCGGCCCGGCTTGACCGGCTCGATGCGAGCCTTTCGGCCTTTTCGCCGGAATCCCTGGACCTTGCCGGGGGGATCGATCTGGGCGAGGTCCGGATAGATGGGGCCGACGGGGTCCGGGCGGGCGGGTCGGCATCGGCGGCCCTGACCTTCCGGAAATCCGGGGGCGACGAGGCGGGTTTCACCATGGAGGTGGAGGCGGCGGGGATTTTTGCTCAAGGTGAAGGCGGGCCGTTGAAAGGGCTTTCGCCGGCGGACCTCGGGGGGCGGCTGACCCTGGCGGGCCGGATCGCTGACGGCGGGGAGACGGTCCACCTGGACCGGTGCGAGGGGTCGGGCCTGGACGGGGGCCTAGCGCTTTCGGACCTGTCCGGGCGGGTGACCGGGATCAGGACGGAAGGCCACGCCGTCGGCGTGGTTGATCTCACCCTGTCCGGCCTGACGCTCGATCTCGACAAGCTGATCGACCGTCTTGGGCTGGACCTCCCGGACGGGATATCCCTGGCCTCTGGTGATGCCGGGACCCGTCTCACGGTGGCCGAGGGTCATCTTTCCGGCTCGGTCCCCGAGGGTCCCTTGAAGGCGAGGGTAGGGGGCATTGAGCTCGATCTCCCCGGCATCGGCTTCAGCCGGCCGGACCTGAGGGCCGAAGCCGAGGGGTTTCGGGGCCGGGTTGATGAGCTGACCGCCACGCTCCGGCCGGACGGACCCATCGAGCTGGACCTCTCGGCCGGGGCTGAAATCGATCAGTTGACGGCGGCGGCGGCCGGGGAAGCCCTCCTGGGAGCGCGGGCGTCTCGCCCGCCTGGAGGCGCCGGGCACACCGATCCCGATACTTCCGGGGTGGAAGCCCGGGTCCGGGGGATCTCCGGGGCGGTCTCCGGCCGGTGCGCCCTGTCGCTCGACACCGGAATCGAAGTTGTGGTACCATCTTTGGATCTGGCCGGCGCGGAGATCGAGGCGAAAGTCCCGATGGGGACGGGTCCGCCGGTGGCCATCCGGTTTGACACGGGGGCCGAGGCCCACTTCGATGCCGGCCGGATTGCCGTCGAAACCCTGGCGCCCCGGCCGGCCGGGATTCGCCTGGAAGGGGGATCGGCCCGGCTCCGTCTCGGGGAGCTGTTCAAAGCTGAAGCCAGCCTGGCCGGGGAGCTGCCGGGGCCGCCCGAAGACGCCCGGATCGAGGCGGAGGCCTCGGGGACGGTTGACCTGAATGAGGTTCCGGATGGACTCCTGGCGGCGGTCCGGCCCGGAGCTGAAACATCGGGGCGGGTGACCGGCCGGGTTTCCGTTTCGGGGCGGCCGCCGACAGCGGCGGAGCTTGAGGCCCTGGGATCTCTGGAATCCTTCGGCCGGGGCCTCCCCTTTCTGGATCGGCTGGAGGCCGAAGGCCGGATATCCGATCTCCGGGTCCGCCCGCGGGGGGCGGGGCTGGCGGTGGGGCCGGTCACCACCGAGGCGCCGCTGACCTACCGGCTCGACGGCGAAACCCTGACCGGCCGGGTCGCCGGGGACCTTTTCGTGGCTGAAATGGCCGAGGTCCCCGGCGCCGGGCGGCTGGACCCGCCCCTGAGCCTCCGGCTGTCGTTTTCCGGTGAGCACCGGGGGCTCGACGCGGTGGAAGGCGAGCAGACCCTGACCACGCCCTGGCCTGGCGGGGGAATCACCGAGTCGGCCTCGTTTTCCCTGACCGGGCTCTCGGGCCTTTTGACCCAGGGCGCCGCCGGGCTCCGGGATGCCGGCGGAAGGCTGACGGCGGACTTCGAGGTGGCCGAAACCGAGATTCTTTCCGGGCTGGTGGCGGGGGTCGAGGCGGCCGGGCCGGCCGCCGGAACCCTGAACCTGACGGTGACGCCGGGGGAGGCCATCGACGGGCGGGTCCGGGTCAGATGCGGTTCGGATGATCAGCTCCTGACGGTTCGGGTGGGAGAGACGGCGGCGGTCTCCGGCCTGGACGTGGACCTGAGCCTGAGCCGGCGGCTGGCCATCCGAACGGCTGATGGGTCGCCGGAAGACTCGGCCCCCGCTCTGACCGACCGGGTGATGGCGCCGGAAACGGCCGCCGGCGGGAGGGGAGAGCCTCGGGACCCCGGCGCTTATGACCTGGCCGGGGATGTCCTCGGGCAATCCGGGGACCGGCCCCCCATCGCCTTTCAAACCGCCTGGCTGGCGGTGGGTCCCCTGGCGGCCCCGTTGACCCTGGGTCCCGGTCGGATCGATTTTCGGTGGCCGGGCCGTCTCCCGGAAATCCGCCGGTTCCGGTTCGGCCTTCTGGGAGGGACGGTCCTGGGGGAGCTGGCCCTGGAGATGGACTCCCGCCGCGACGGGGCCGGGGTGGGATTGAGCTTTCGGGCCGGGTTCACCGGGATCGACACCGGCTTGCTATCCCCCGACGGGTCGGCGGCCGGCGAGGGGTCGGAGATCGGCGGCAAGGTCTTCCTGAGCCTCCCGGTGGTCTCTCAGTTGAGATCGCTGCTGGCCGGACTCGATCTCGACCTCCGGCTTTCCCCCATCGGCCCCCGGGCCCTCGAGCGGATTCTGTTCGCCCTGGACCCTTACGAGAGCAATGAGGCCATCGTCTCCCAGCGAAGGCTGCTCCGGACCGGAACCCCGGTCTGGGTCCGGGTCCGAATCCGGGGCGGAAGCCTCTCTCTCACCGGCGAGGCGGCCGTCGGCGGGACCCGGATCGACTTTCCGCCTCTGAACCGGCTTCCGCTGGGCAACCTTTCGGGGCTGTCCCGGTATGAGCCGCTCCTGGCGCCCCTGGAGACGGTCCGGCGGGCGCTGGGTATCCTCGGGGCCGAGGCCGTGGTCATTGACGCCGACGGCAACCCCCGGTTGGAATGAACAGAAGTTTGAAGTTTGAAGGGGGAAGTTTGAAATTTGTAATTCCATGTACTTTCTTCACTTCCCACTTCAGTCTTCCCGTGCCATCACCCCATGAGGAGCATGAGATGAAACGATACCCGCTAATCCTTTTGCTTTTGCTTGCCGGCTGCACCCTGGCGGAGGTCAAGGTGGAGGTTCAGAGCGAGCGGACGACCCTCGAAAACCAGGTCCTCGGGACCTACAACGCCCTGGACCGGGAGATGCTGTTGTTGGCCTCGGTCCGGGGGGTCGATGCCCACGGGGAGATCCGGGAGCCGCCGACCCAGAGCGGCGAGCAACGGGACGCGGTGGCCGCCATGCAAGTCATGGCCTTTCACGAAGATGACGTGGACGCCTTCAAGCGACTCGGATGGGTGGGGGAAAACCGGATGGGCACTCTGACCGCATTTGAGATGGACCGGACCGGAACACCCGAGGACCTCAGCGCCTTTGCCCGGGACTACCCGGCCGAGGAGCTCGAAGCAGTGGTGGCTCAGGTCAACGAGGCTCGGGAGACCCTGATGCGGCGGGTCATCGAGACGAACGAAAGTCTCACCGACGCCGACCTGGACCGGGTTCGCCGGGTTTTCGGCCGGCTTAACGCGGAAAACGCCCTTCCCGGCGAGCAAGTCCAGACGCCGGACGGGACCTGGGCGGTGGCGCCATGACCGGCCGGCGGGGGGTTGTTCTGGTTCTGGTTGGGAGCCTTGTGCTGGCGAGGGTCGGGCTCGGGGCCGAAGGACCCCGGAAGCTCCCGGTCCATCGTCCATCGGCGATCACGGCTGAAACCGAGCCGGTCCGGCAGATGGCGGTCTCGGGAGACGGGCGGTGGCTGGTCTATGTCAGGGGGTCGGCGGACGCCGGGGCCGGCGAGACCGACCTCTATCTCCGATCGGCTGACCCGGGCCGGGTGATCCCGCCCGAGCCACGCCCCGGCGGGGACGATCCCATGAGCAAGTCCTTCCCGGCGATTTCCCGTGAAGGCCGCTGGATCGCCTACGTGGGAACGGGGCACGATGTCACCGGCGATATCTACCTTATCGACCGCGAGTCTCCGGATGCCGAGCCCCGGCGGCTCACCGGCCGTGAGGCGGCCGACGGCGGCCCCGCTTTCTCGCCGGACGGCCGGACCCTCTATTTTCACCAGACCCGTCCCGAATGGGACGGCCCCCGGCTGGTGGCCCTCGACCTGACGACAAAGGGGCCCGGGGTCCGGGATCTCTCCGTGACGGGGTCCTTTCCGGCGGTCTCCCCGGACGGCCGGTACCTGGCTTATGTGACCCACGACCGCCACCGGAGCGGCGATATCGCTCGGCTGGAGCTTTCATCCGGAAAGCTCATTCGCATCACCGACGACCCCGAGCCGGACCTGCTGCCCTCATGGTCCCCCGACGGCCGGGAGATCCTCTTTTCCCGGATCGACCTCGACACCGACGGCGACGGAGCCCTGACCCCGGCGGACCGGGCACGGATTTTCCGGGCCGACCCGGCCGGGAACCGGCCCCTGACGGCGCTGACCGCCGGGACCGTTTCGGCCCTCGCCCCCGTTCGGGCCGGGGACCGGCTCCTCTTCATCTCCGACCGGGGCGGGGGAGCCAACGTCTGGTCCCTGCCGCCGGCCGGTGAAGTCCCGGACGCGCCCGACGCGCGGACCCAGTGGGCCATGGCCCGGGAGATGGCCGGCAAGGTCCCCCCCGAGCCTCTCCTGGCGGCCCTGGCCGCGGACCGGGTGGTGAAGCGGTTTCCGGATGCCGGGGTCGCTCCGGCCGCCGGTCTGGCGGTCGGCGAGAGCTTTGAGGCGGCCGGGCACATCGATGCCGCCAGGCGGGCCTATACGGCGGTGGTGGAATCTTACCCGTCAGCTCGACCCGAGGCCGACCTGGCCCGGATCGGGCGGACGGCCATCACGACCCGGGAGGCGGTCGCGGCGGCCGGAAATCCGGAAGCACGGGCGGAAGCCCTCCGAACCGGGCTGGACCGGCTATCGACCCACTTCAGCTCATCCGACCCCCGCGTGGCGGCCCGGGCCCGGATCGCCTCGGCGAGGGCATCGGAAAAAAGACCTCCGAGGTTTTCAAAAAATGTGGAAACCTCGGAGGTCTTTATCGATGCCGGCCCCACCCCCGATCCAAAGCTCATCGCCGACGGGATCGCCGTTTTGGAGCCCGTGATCGAGTCTCCCGACGCGGCCCCGGCTCTCCGGGCCGAGGCCCTCCTGGTCAAGGCCGATCTCTACGCCCGGATGGGCCGGCCGGACCGGGTCCGACCCCTCTACGAGGCGGTGATTGACCGGTATCCCGATGTCGAGCCCTGGGCGGCGAAGGCCGCTGAGCGGATCGTGGACGCAGCCGCCGACGGGACGGCCGGCCCCACCGCGGTCCAGCAACTCCGGCGGGTGGCCGAGCGGAGCTGGGAGACCCGGCCGATCCTCGCCGTTGCCGCCTTAAACCGGGTCGGCGATCTCCTCGACGCCGCCGACCGGCCGGCCGAGGCCAAGGCGGCCTACCGGGAGGTCCTCGACCGCGCCGGAGACGCCGGCGAGGTCCCCGGTACCGCCGCGGCCCGTCTGGCCTTAGCGGAAATCCTCTACCGGGAGGAGCGCTTCAGCCAGGCCCTCTCCCTCTACGAAGCCGAGATCGAATCCCGGCCTTACGAGGACCGGATCTACAACCTGGCCCGGCGGGGGTACATCGACAAGACCGTGGCCGCCGCCGACTACCTTTACCGGCTCGGCGAGGTCCTCTCGGCCCGATCCAAGCTCAAGGCCCTGATCCGCTACGATTCATCCATCGTCCCGGCTCACCGGGGCTACATCCGGTGCGCGGCGGCCATGGGGGACATTCAGCCGGTCCTGGCCGACTACCGGAAGCGGATGGCCGATGCGCCCGGCGACCCGGTTTTCATCTACGCGGTCGCCCTCTGTCTGACCTACCTCGACACCCAAGAGGCCCTGACCGAGGCGAGGGGGCTTCTGGAGCGGGCGGTGTCCATCGACGGCCAGGTCCCCTTTTACCACCAGACCCTCGGCTACGTCCTGGAGATGCTGGAGGTCGTCCATGGCCGGTCCGGGACCCTCGAATTGGCCCTTTCCGCCTATCGCCGGGCAAGGTTTCTCACCGATGCCGAGCGCTACCCCGGCAACGCGGCCGACCTCATGTTGAACCTGGGCAACGTCGCCTTTGCCCTCCAGCGGTATGCCGACGCTTTCCGGTACTACGTCGCCCGCCTGGAGGCGGACCAGCCCTTCGGGGACCCCACCGCCGAGATCCTTTTCTACCAGCGCCTGGGAGCGGCCGGGTTTGCCGGCGGCGAGCCCCGACGGACCCGGGCCGCCTTCGAGACCGCTCTGGACCGGATCGACGCCCAAATGGCGCCCAAGGCCGCTTCGGATGTTTTCGACCGGTTGATCCGGAAGGCCAACGACGCGCTCCGGACCGCCGCGACGAAGGATCAGGCCGATCCGGTGGCCGAGCGGCTGGCCGAGGCCGAAGCCGAGATTCACCAGGCCCTCTACCGGATCACTCAGCCAACCCAGGGCGTGGTGATGCCCCCGCCGTCGCCCGAATGGGAAACCTACCGGACGGGGGTGGAAGGGCTGATCGAGCGGCAGGCCGCCTTAATTCCGGAGCTGACCGACAAGGTGGCCCGGACCGAAG
>CAYNGG010000187.1:0-7977 GCA_964396575.1 uncultured Desulfobacteraceae bacterium
ACTAACTATGTGCGAAACCGGCACAGACGCTACAGGACGCATGAAGCCCTTCCCCCAATACAAAAAAATCTAAAATCAAAAATCAATAAGCTATCTCACCATCCGCGATGAAGACTTGTCGATGTCGATGATCCGGCGGTTGCCGCTGTAGGATTTGGTCTCGTAGCGAGTGATCCCCATGAGCTTTTTGGTCAGGATTCCGATCCGGTCCACCTCCTTGAGGACGTCGCCGGCCCGCTGGCGGAGCGGATTGTCCGCCGGCAGGGCCCGGATGAGGAGCTCGGTGTAGCCGGACAGGATCTGAAGGGGCTGGTTGAGCTCGTGACAGACCGCTCCGGCCATCTCCAGGATGCCCTCGAGCTTTTCCTTGTTGATCCGTTCCCGCTCCATCCGCCGGTGGGAGATGGCGATGGCGTAGAGCACCGCCAGCCGCTGGAGCAGCTCCCGGTCGGTGGTGGTGTAAGGGCGGTCCGCGTTGGCCACCACCAGCCGCCCAATGGGCGCTTCGGATACATCCTCGCGCAAGGCCGGTATTGAAAGAAAGCGTCGGATTTCACCCCGGCTGCCGGTTACTCCCGGCATCCGCGGGTCCCCGTCCGGCGTGTTGCTCAGGATCGGACCGGCGGGCTCGATCATCGTCTTCCAGGCCGGTCCGGTCGGCTTCAGGTCGAACGGCTCCGGATCGATGTCATCGCCTGGCGCGGGGCTTCCGACCACGGCCCGGCACTGGCCGGTGTCCGGGTCCAGGCTGGCCGCCATCCCCAGCTCCGAGCCGGTGAGGCTCGCCGCGTACCGGAGCACCAGGCGGCCGACATCGGCCAGCGAGCTGGAGGAGAGGATGGCCTCGGACAGGTCGGCGATGGCGGTGTTGATGGCTGACTCCCGCTTCAGGGCGGATTCCGCCAGGTATCGGTCGGTGATGTCCCGGGAGACCACCACCACGTGAGTGACCTCCCCGGCCTCGCTGACATAGGGGGTGTAAACCACGTGGTAAAACCGGGGTCCGCTCCCCCGGAAGCTGAACCAGG
Source organism: uncultured Desulfobacteraceae bacterium (assembly GCA_964396575.1). GTDB lineage: Bacteria > Desulfobacterota > Desulfobacteria > Desulfobacterales > JAABSP01 > CAYNGG01. Next base: position 1,029 of record CAYNGG010000187.1, read on the forward strand.
CCTCGTAGCGGACCTCATGCCCGGCGAAGCACTGGTCAAGGTAATCCCGGATGAGGCCCTCGAACAGGGAATCCCCCCAGACTTCGGCCACGGTGTTGCCTATAATCTCCTCGCGGTGCTTGCCGTGAGCCTCACAATAGGCGTCGTTGGCCGCTTCGTAAACGTACCGGCGGTCGATGAGGGTCATGAAGTCCCGTGAGGTGTTGACGAGGAGCTCGTACCGCCGCCGGCTTTCCTCCAGGGACCGTTGACGGGTCATATCCCGGAGCGTCCCGATAATCAACCGCTCCCCGGTGACCTCGTCCGCCAGGAGGGCCTCCCGAACCTGAACCGTCCGCCGGCCGCCCCCGACATTCAGGCTACGCTCGACGGTCACCGGTTCCCCGGCCGCCAGCACGGCCTCGTCCATCTCCCGGAGGGTCCGGGCATCCGCCTCGGGCAGGATCTCCTCATCCCGCTTTCCAATGAGCGCGTCTTTCGGCGCCCCGATCATCTGACACATCGTATCGTTTAACATGATCCACCGGCTTTCTTCGTCCTTGACAAAGGCGGGAACATCCAGGGTTCGCATCAGCCCCTCCAGAAACCGCCGGGATCGGCGGATTGGCGCCGCATTGCCGGCTTCCGATGAAGCGCGGGGGATTGGCTCGTATGGGGGAGTATCGCACATCAATGATCCTGTATCACCGCCGTTGACGTTGCATTGACTGATGATACCGTTTTACCAGAATCGGCTGGAGAATCAATGGGACCGAAGGGGTAAAGGGGGGGTAGAAATGTCCTCCTTACGGGCAGACCCCGCAGCGATCGCACCCTTCGGTGAGGGGACAGGGAGAGGTGGGGGTGGCCGACCGGGCTCGCCGAAAATCCCGCTCCAGAAAGGCTCGGCGGACACCGGGGTCAACGATCTCCCAGGGCTGAGGCGCGTCTTCGGGCAGCTCCCGATGGAGCCGATCGGGGTCCGGCGGATGGGCTTTCAGGGCTTGGGGCCAGTTGCCCCCGGCTCGATGGGCCGTGAGAATGAGGTCGGCGGTCCGACGGTCGCCCCGGGAGAGGACCGCCTGAACCAGGGCGTGACGCGGCGGCTCAGGGTGGAGCCGGAGGTTGGGAATCCGGCGGAGCCCCTCCTGGACGATCCGAATCCGCTCCCGGAGCCGTGCCAAGGGGACTAAGGGAGCCCGCTGAAAGGGGGTGTGAGGCTTGGGCACGAAAGGGTTGAGGCTGACCGTGATCCCGCCGATCCGCCCCTTCCGGCGGGCGGCCGATAGAAAGGTCTCCTTGATCCGGCGGCAGAGCGTCACGATTTCCCGGACGTCCTCGTCGGTCTCGGTGGGCAGGCCGACCATGAAGTAGAGCTTCAGGTTGGGGATGCCCCGCCGGACCAGGGCTTCGGCCGCCCCCAGGAGCTCGTCTCCCTTCAGCCCCTTGTTGATCACTCGCCGGAGCCGTTCGGACCCGGCATCCGGGGCCACCGTGGCGGTCTTGGCCCCGCTGTCGGCCAGAGCGTCCAGGAGCGGCCCGGCAGTCGGTCCCCCGGCCAGGGCGTCGGCCCGAAGCGAAGAAAAGGAGATCCGGAAACCCCGGTCCCGGGCCATCCCGCGGATCCGGTCGATCTCCGGAACATCCGAGACCGCCGCCGCCACCAGCCCCAGGCGGTCGGTCAGGGCCGCGGCCCGGTCGAGGAGCCCGAGGACCCGGTCAACCCCCGGAAACCGGGCCGGCCGGTAGATAAAGCCGGCCCCGCAGAACCGGCACCCGTTGGGACATCCCCGGCCCACCTCCAGGAGAAAGGTCTCCGGAAAAGGGCCATGAGGGGTTAAAATGGCGCTGTGGGCGGGAAAATCATCGAGGCCGGCGGGCCGGATCAACGGAATCCGGGAGGGCAGGTCGGCCGCCGACGGCCGGGGCATGAGAACCCCATCGACGGATTCGGCCGGGTAGAGCGCGGGCACGTAGAGACCGGGGACCGTCCGGGCCAGCTCGGCTAAAACCGTCTCACGGCCGCTCCGGCGGGCCAGCCCTCGATAGTTATCCAGAAACCGGGGCAAAACCGCTTCGGCCTCCCCCAGCAGAAAGGCGTCCATGAAGGGAGCGACCGGCTCGGGGTTGAGCATCGGGGCTACGCCGCCGGCGATAACCAGGGGCGCGTCGGCGGGCCGGTCAGCCGACCGGGGGGCCAGGCCCGCGCCTTCCAAGAGGGCCGGGATGTGGAGGGCGTCGTTTTCAAAGGAAAGGGATATGGCGATGATGTCGGCGTCGCCGGCGGGCCGGCCCGATTCAAGCCGGACAAGCGGTCCCGTGGCGGCGGGATCGGGGAGAAAAGCCCGCTCCACCGCAACTCCCGGCGTCCGGGCGAGAATCCGGTAAACGGTCTGAAACCCCAGGTTGGCCATGGCCGGGCCGTAGCGGTTGGGATAAACGAGGGTAACCCGGAGGTCGGGCCGGTGGTCCGTTGGCGGGGGGGCCAGGTGTCGCTCGGCGGCCAGCAACTCCCGGCGGGAAGGGAGCTTAGAACGGACCACCATCGAATGCGTGGGAACGGGAGGCGGGGCCGCCGGGGGAAAACGGCCCCGCCACCGGTTTAGTCGGCTTTTTTCCGGAGAAAGGTGGGGATGTCGAGGTCTTCGTTGTCGATCTCCATGCCCTTGGGACCCCGATAGGGCATATCCATGGGCTCCTGGTCGGCCTCGGCGGCCTCTTTCTTCTTCTGCTTCCGCCGGAAGGCCGGCTCTTCATAATCGGGCTCCGGCTCGCGCTGGGGGGCTTCCCGGAGCCGTCGGTGGAGGCTGTGAACCCGCTTGTGTTTTTCGGGGATGGCCGATTCCGGCCCGCCGCCGATCCCGGTGGCGATCACCGTCACCCGCATCTCGTCGCCCAGGCTGTCGTCGATGACCGCGCCCCAGATGATCTCGGCATCGCCACCCACTTCGCTGTAAATCCGCTCGGATGCCTCGGTCATCTCCTCCATGGTCAGGTCGGAGGATGAGGTGATGTTCATGAGGACCCCCTTGGCTCCGGCAATGGACAGGTCTTCCAGGAGCGGATGGGAAATGGCCCGTTCGGAGGCCTCCACGGCCCGGTTTTCCCCCTCGGCCACGCCGATCCCCATGATGGCCATCCCGGCCTTGGCCATGGTGGTCTTGACGTCGGCGAAATCGAGGTTGACCAGCCCCGGCATGAGGATCAGGTCGGTGATCCCCTTAACCGAGTGGAGCAGTATCTCGTCGGCCTTCCGGAACATCTCGATCATGGTGGCGTTTTTGGATGCCAGCCCCCGAAGGCGGTCGTTGGGGATGATGATTACCGTGTCAGCGACCTCCTTGAGCTCCTCGATTCCGTCCTCGGCCTGACGGGACCGCTTCCGGCCTTCGAAGGAGAACGGACGGGTCACCACCGCCACGGTGAGCGCCCCGAGCTCCTTGCAGACCTCCGCGATCACCGGCGCCGCGCCCGTGCCGGTGCCGCCGCCGAAACCGGCGGTGATGAAGACCATGTGGCTGTCCTTGAGGGCATTGCGGATGGCTTCGGCGTTCTCCCGGGCGGCCTCCCGGCCGACCTCCGGGTTAGCACCGGCCCCGAGTCCCTCGGTGAGCTTATCGCCAATCTGGAGCTTCAAGCCGGCCTTGGAGATCTCCAATGCCTGCAAATCGGTGTTGGCCGCGATGAAGCCCACCCCCTGGAGGTTGGAATCGATCATGTTGTTGATCGCGTTCCCGCCGGCGCCGCCTACGCCGATGACCTTGATCTTGGCCGACTTCGAGTTGTTCTCCACATACGTAAACATCGTTTTCCCACCTCCTCGATTCATTTGCTGAGCCCGATCTCGCCGTCAATAGTGAAAATACGGTAACCCATTTTGATAAACGGGTCAAATAATATCTTTGAACCACCGTTTCATCCGGCTCATTACGCGGTTGAAGATGTTGGCGTCCCGAATTCGGAACTTCTTGGCCGACTGGTTCCGCGCCCCGTAAAGGACCAGGCCGACCCCGGTGGCGTACATCGGGTTGTTGACCACATCCACCAGGCCGCCGATCCCTCGAGGGGTTCCGGTCCGGGTGGGGAGATTGAAGATCGATTCGGCCACATCAGTGACCCCGTCAAGCAGGGCCGAGCCGCCGGTAACCACCATCCCGGAGGCCATGACGTTTTCCATCCCGGCCCGGTAAATCTCGCGGTGGATTAAGGTGAAGATTTCCTCCATGCGGGGCTCGAGGATTTCGGCCAGAATCTGCCGGGAGAGCTTCCGGGGTTTCCGGCCGCCCATGCCGGGGACCTCGATGGTCTCGTCGGCGGCGATGTTTTCGGCCAGGCAGGTCCCGTAATGCCGCTTGATTTTTTCGGCATCGGCCAGGGGGGCCCGGAGGCCGACGGCGATGTCGTTGGTCAGGTTGTGCCCCCCGAGGGCCAGGACAAAGGTGTGTTTGATGTTCTTGTTGGAGAAGATGGCCAGGTCGGTGGTGCCCCCGCCCAGGTCGATGAGGGCCGCGCCCAGCTCCTTTTCCTCGTCAGCCAGAACCGCCTCGCCCGAGGCCAGGGACTCGAGCACGATGTCGCAAACGTCGAGTCCGGCCCGGTTGGCGCATTTGACGATGTTGTGGGCCGATGTGACCGCTCCGGTGACGATATGGACCTTGGCTTCGAGCCGGACGGCGGCCATGCCCACCGGATCGAGGATGCCGGAATGGTCGTCAACGATGAACTCCTGGGGCAGAACGTGGATCACCTCACGGTCCATGGGGATCGCCACGGCCCGGGCCGCGTCGATGACCCGGTCCACGTCGTGCTGGGCGATCTCATTGCCCTTGATGGCGATGATCCCCCGGCTGTTAAACCCGGTGATGTGTCCTCCGGCGATCCCGGCATAAACCGATGAAATCTCGCAGCCGGCCATCAGCTCGGCGTCTTCCACCGCCTTTTTGATGGACTGGACCGTCGATTCGATATTGACCACCACTCCCTTGCGGAGGCCGATGGATGGGTGGGTGCCGATGCCGATGATGTTGATATCGTGGCCGCTGAGCTCGCCGACCACCGCGCAGATCTTGGTAGTGCCGATATCCAGGCCGACAATGATCTCCTCCTGCCCATGCACGTTAAACCTCCTTGTCGTCTCCGCCAAATCTCCCCCCGGTAAGGGGAGTGACCACGATACGCTCCTGGTCGTTCAGATCAATGGACTCGATGGGCAGCGGCCACTCCCTGGCCTCCAGCCAGGTAACCAGGTCCCGGAGACGCTCGAGCTTGCCCCTGTAATCGCCAAATCCCAGCTTGATGTTCTGAACCCGCCCGCACTCGAATTCCGGGGCGATAATGGTGATCCCCATTTCCCGGTCCACGTCGATGCGCTCGACCACCCGATTGGGGATCACGCAGCCGGGCCCCCGCCCCAGGCGGAGCACCCGCATCACCTCGTCAAACGCCGGGCTCGGTGGAGCACCCGGCATTCCGATGTCGGAAAAGCCGAGGCCGGTGACCACCGGCAAATGCTCCGGGTCCGTCGGCTGGTGAGCCTTGAAGATGTCCCCTTGGGGATCGATGATAAAGGGACGCCCCAGGTCAAGGATCGCCAGGGGCTCGTGCTCCGTGACCGTGATCACCAACCGGTCGGGCAGGTCCCGTGATACCCGGGCTTCGACCACCCAGGGATGGCTTATCAGGCGCGTCCGGACCCGCCGCCGATTGATCGACAAAATGTTGACCCCATCGGTCAGCCGGGCCGTCTCCAGGACCGCCGATCGGTCGAGAACCTGGGTTCCCTTGACCGTAATCCGCTCCGCCCGGAAATAATCGCTTTGGGTGATGGAGTCGTGGGCGAAAATAACCCCCAGGCTCAACACACTCACCCAGACGATGACGCCGACCCAGCGGGAGACGAGAACCAGCCATTGCCGGACCTTCTCGTTCCGCTGCCGTGACCGGGCCCGGCGGCTGGCCTGATTGGCCCGGGGTTTAGTCACCGACACATCGAACCTCGGGGACCAATTGAGCTCCGAACCGGGCCGCCACCGTTTCCTGGACCACCGCCATAAGGGCCTTCACATCCGACGCCGTGGCCCCGTCCCGGTTGATAATGAAATTAGCGTGCCGACGGGAAACGGCGGCTCCGCCCACCCGCCGGCCCTTCAAGCCCGCCCGGTCGATGAGCGCCCCGGCGCCCGGCCCGTCGGCCGGGTTTCTGAAAACACAGCCGGCCGACGGCCATCGTAAGGGCTGCCGCCGTTTTCGCTCCGCCAGGAGGCGGCCGACCGCCATTCGCCGGCCGGCCGAGCCATCGGAAGCCGGACGAAGCGCCAGGGTCGCCGAAAGGATAACCGGCTCTCCCGCGTCGCTCCCCGGCAGCATGCAGCAGCGGTGGGAAAACCGCAACCGGTCCCGCTCCACCCGGTCGATCCGCCCGTCCGGGTAGAGGATCGTCACGTCTCGGATCAAATCCCCCACCGTTCCCAGGGCCGTGCCGGCGTTCATCCGAACCGCGCCGCCCACCGTCCCGGGAATGCCGGCGAGCCGCTCCGTTCCGGTCAGGCCGCGGTCCACCGCCCAGACACAAAGCCGGGCGGTCCGCAAGGCCGCCGGAACCTTCACCCGGATATCATTCCCGTTGTCCGTCTCGAGCCACACTCCGGCCATCCCGTCGCTCAAAGCCACCACCACGCCGGCAATCCCTCGATCCGACACCAGGAGGTTGGTGCCGTCCCCCACCACCAGGACCGGAATCCCCCGATCCCACAGCCCGGTCAGAAGGCGAATCAGGCGGCTTTCCTCCCGGGGCACGGCATAGGCGCCCGCCGGACCTCCCACCCGAAACGAGGTGTGCCTGGACATAGGCTCGCTGAATCTTACACTTGCGCCTAAAAGATTGGCAAGCCATTTCTTAGACGATTGCTCAAGCATTTTTGATTTTAGATTTGTGATTTTAGATTTTGGATTTTGGAAATGTGCAATCACC
>CAYNGG010000188.1:0-7973 GCA_964396575.1 uncultured Desulfobacteraceae bacterium
CTGAGTGCTGAGTGCTGGGTGCTGATGACTGAGTGCTGGGTTCTGGTTTATCGGTGAGCACCAGTAAAAATCTAAAATCCAAAATCCAAAATCATAAATCATAAATCACCTTTGGATCACCTGTAACCTGATTTATTCCAGATTTACGGACACCACCTTGGAGACGCCCTTTTTCTCCATGGTGATGCCGAAAAGGGTGTCGGCAAACTCCATGCTCCGCCGCTTGTGGGTGATCATCACGATCTGGGACTGCTCGCCAATGAGCTGTAAAAGGTCGTTGAACCGGAGCACATTGGCGTCGTCCAGGGGGGCGTCGATCTCGTCCATGATGCAAAAGGAGGCCGGCCGGATGAGAAAGATGGCGAAGATAAAGGCAATGGCGGACAGGGCTTTCTCGCCGCCGGAGAGGAGGCTCAGCCGGGTAAGCTTCTTGCCGGGGGGATGGACCATCAGCTCCACGCCGGTCTCCAGCGGCCGGTCCGGCTCGGTGAGGACCAGCTTGGCCGTGCCCCCCTCAAAAAGCCGGGGGAAAACTTCGGCCAGCTTCTCGTTGACCAGAGCGAAGGTCTCGAGAAATTTCTCCTGAGTGATCCGGTTGATTTTCCGGATCACCTTATGGAGGTCATCCATCGCCTTAACCAGGTCGTCGCGCTGGCCGCAAAGAAAGTCGTTGCGCTCCGACAGGGCTTCATACTCCCGGATAGCTCCCAGGTTGACCTCGCCGAGCTTTTCGATCTGCTCCCGGCATTCGCCGAGCTCCCGGGTCAGGGACTCGATCTCGCGGTCGGACACGACCGCGTCCTCGCCCAGACTCGCCCGAAGCTCGGCCACGCCTCGATGATAACGTTCCGAAAGGCGGCTTTCGATGTTCTCCTGGTCCATCCGATGTTTTGAGGCCGTCAGCTCGGCCGACGAGGCCGCCGTCCGGATTTCCTCCCGCCGGTTTCGCCGCTTTTCGGATGCCGCCAGGGTTTCCCGGAGGCGCCGGTCGATAGCGGCGTATTCCGCCTCGCTGCGCTCCAGGGCTCCGGCCAGATGGCGCAGGTTCTCGTAGCGCACCATCAACTGATGTTCCCCCTCGGCGATCTCGTTGGCCGTCTCCTCGCTCCGCTTCTCCTTGGCCCGGATGTCCCGGTCGAGCTGCTCGAGCCGCTTGGCCCCGTCTTCCTGGAAGGACCGGAGCCTTCGGACCGAAGATCGGGCGTTGTCCAGCCGGGCGGCCAGTTGGGTTCGCTTGAGCTGGCGGGAGACCGACGCTTCCCGGAGCTCCTCGACCCGTTTTTCGGCCGTCTCGACCTTTTCGGCGGTCGCTTCGGCTGCCCGGCGGGCTTGGGCCGTCTCCTCGGATAGACGGGTTAAGGCCGAATGGGACCGGTCCATCTCGGCGTCGAGCCCATCGACCTCGCCTTCCAAACGATCTCGCTCATCCCGGGCGGCCGATAAGGACCGGGCCGCCTGAGCGGCCGCTTCGGCCTCGCGGTAAACGGCCCGCTGGGCATCCAGCTCAAGTCCGTCATTGTCCTTTTTTTCGGCCTGTCGGGCTTTCAGCTCGGTCTCCACCTCGGCCAGCTCGGCCTCCAGGGCCTCGCGGGCGGCCGCGGCCGTTTCCTTTTCCGCCGTCAACTGGTCGATTTGGGCCTCGAGATCCCGGATTTCCCCCTTTTTTCGGAGAATCCCGGCCAGGTTTTCGGCCGAGCCGCCGATCAGGGTTCCGCTTTCGGTGATCACCTGGCCATCCCGGGTGACCACCGGCCGGCGGCTGCCGTTGTCCCGATGGACGGCCAGGGCGCTTGGCAGGTCATCAGCCACCCGGACCTCGCCGAGGAGTGCGGCGGCCAGTCCCTCGAAGCCGGGCCGGGCCGTGACATGGGGCAGCAATCGGGTCGATGGGTCGGCGGCGGTCCCGTCCCCGTCGGCCGGGGCCACCGAAGTCATGGGGATGAAACCGCAGCGGCCGCCCTGGGTTTCCTGAAGATACCCCACCGCCTCGGCCCCCACCGCCTCGTCGCGGACCAGGACATACTGGAGGGCCTCCCCGAGGACCGCTTCCACCGCCGTCTCCACTTCGGGCGACGGCGCGATGACATCGGCGGTCAACCCGAGAATCCCGTCAGCTCCGTCCGGCCGGGTCATCACCGCCCGGACCCCGTCCCGGTACCACTCGAAACGGGCTTCCATCTCCTTGAGGGCCGAGTGTTTGGACCGGACCCCGGACAGGGAAGCTTCGGCGGCCTGGACCGCCCGGACCCGTTCCATCAGGGCCTCGGTTCGCTCCGCCATCCGCCCTTCGAGGGCAGCCGCAGCCTGCCTCAAGGCTTCCCCCGCCGCTTTGGCGTCGGCCAGCTTTCGCCGGGCCTCGGCCTCCCGGGTCTGAGCGTCGGCCAGGCCCCGCTCGGCCAGGGCGGCCGCTTCGTCGGCTCGTCTGAGGCGGTGGTGGATGCCCTCACGGGTGGCTCGAGCGGTCTGGAGCCTCTGGTTGTGGCTTGCCTCCTCACGGGCAAGCCGGTCCACCGTGGCGGCGGCCTCCTGCTGCTCGGGCCGACGGGCATCGAGGTCAGCCTGAGCCGCGGCCAGATCAGCGTCCGCCCCGGCCGTGGCTTCATCGACGGCGGCCAGGTCCGCTTCCAGGGAGGCTTCCTCGGCTTCCATCTGGGTCACTTCCGAAGCCACCTCCCGGTGGCGTTCCTCGAGCTCCGTTCGGGCCGAGGTCAGCTCCCTGGCCTCGTCGGCCAGGCGGCCGGCGGCCTTGCGGAGATGGGCCAGGTCGTTTTCCAGGCGATCAATGGTCCGCTGGGTCTCCACCCGGTCCCCTTTTTCCCGGGCGATCTTCTGGTCTTTTTGGGATCGCTCCAGCCGGATCGATTCGGCGGCCGCCTCTGATTTTCGGAGGGCGGCGGTCACCGAGGCCTCCTCGTCGCGGAGGGCGTTGAGCTGTTCGGAGGCCGCGGCCAATCCGGCCGAGGCCTCGTCGTACCGGCGGATGGAAAGCCGGAGATCGAGGTGCTTCGCCCGATCCTGATACCGCTGATACCGCTGGGCTTTCCGGGCCTGCCGCTTGAGGCCCCGCATCTGTCGCTCCACCTCGGCGATGATGTCGGTGACCCGAAGGAGGTTCTGGTTGGTGGCGTCGAGCTTCCTGAGGGCTTCGGCCTTTCGGTTCTTGTACCGGGTGATCCCGGCGGCCTCCTCGATGAAAACCCGCCGCTCCTCGGGGCCGGCTTCGGTGATGGCCCCGATGTTCCCCTGACCGATCACCGCGTAGGACCGGCTCCCCATCCCGCTGCCCAAAAAGATGTTGTGGATGTCCTTGAGCCGGCAGGGCCGCTTGTTGAGGAGATAGGTGCTCTCCCCGGACCGATAGAGACGCCGGGTGACCATGATCTCGGTGAAGTCCCGGAGGGACTCCGGCCCCGTGCCGTTGTCATTGTCGAGGATCAGGGAGACTTCGGCCATGTTGACGGCCGCCCGGCCGCTGGTCCCGGCGAAGATCACGTCCTCCATTGACTTGCCCCGGAGCTGCTTGACGCTCTGCTCCCCCATGGCCCAGCGGAGCGCGTCAACGACGTTGCTCTTGCCGCAGCCGTTCGGGCCGACAATGGCCGAAATGCCCGGGGGAAAGTCGATGGCGGCCTTTTCCACAAAAGACTTGAACCCGGTGATCTCCATCCGTTTGAGCTTCATATCCCCCTTATCCACTCCCAGTGGATTGTAAATCGTGCTTTAGGTTAGACCTCCGAGGCTTGGCTGAGTCCTCAGTCCTGAAAACTCAGTGGAAACCTCGGAGGTCTATCCCGAGCGTCCCAGTCTCGGTTGCCCGTACCTTATGGGGAAACAGGAGCGGCTTCAAGAATTTTTTTGGGTCCGGGGCCGGAAACGCCAACGGACCGGCATGCTGAGTGCTGAGGGATGAGAACATAGAGACCTCCGAGGTTTCCAAAACATTTGGCAATCCCGGAGGTCTTTAATCGCGAGTGCTGACTGCTGAGTCCTCAGCCCGCCGGCCGGGCCGCCTGCATGGAGGCGCGTCGGGGCGGGGGCATCCGTCCGGGAGACTGTTTTCGGGCTTGGACCGGGGCGAGGTCCTGGGATGACTGGTCGATCCACTGCATGATCCGGCGAACCTTGTTGGTATGGAGCGGTCCGTCGGAGAGACTCAGAAAATGGGGCTCCTGCTCCCGGACCTTCCGGAAAAACGGCAGATCCCCTCGCCGGCTGATCCGGCCGAAACCCCGGATGATCACGGTGAGCTGCTGAAGGGAAAGCTCGGCCAGCTCCCGGCAGTGGGAGCATCGGTAGATGTCCGAATCGGGGTTGCCGTACTCCTTGAGTGCGCTGCGCATCACGGCCTGGGCGGTCCGTCCCCCCACGAGGGAGAGGAAAATATAGAGCTCCCGCTCCAATAGAAAGAGAAACTTGGGGGGGATCTCCCCGTCGGGGGCTTCGAGGGCGCCCAGAAGCGCTCCGTGGATCGTGCGGACCTTGGTGAGAAAGGCATCTCCGTTGCGGTCCACGGCCCCGGCCGCAAACTGAATCGCTTCAGGGTTGAGGCCGTTTTTGACCCGAAGCACCTCCTCGGGGGTCCGCTCGATGTCCAGATCCATTTCCCGGTTGTAGGTCCGCAGGAGGATGTTCATGAGCATGAAGGCATTGCGGTCGGAAAACTGGATGGCCTTCTGGGCCTTGAGTACGTCGGCCAGGAGCATCCGGATGGTATCTTTGGATGCCTTCATTTTGGCGATAAGCAGTTGCAACGAGTTCAAAAAGGCCACCCGGTCGTGGCGGTAGGGGGTCTCCTTCAAGTAGTGCCAGAGAAACCGGAAAACCTTCCGCTCGTGGCGGGCGAGCTCCGGGATATGGCGCTCGAAGACCTTTCGAAGAAAGTGGCCGTTTTCGTCAAAGCAGGTCTTCAACAGCTCGATGAGATTTTCCGCCGCCCGGACGGTGATCCCGAAATCCCGGGCGATGGTTTTGTAGTCCCGGGCGTCGAAATCGATTTTTTTCCGGCCGGCCAGGTCGCTCATCTTTTTCCGGGTTTCGGACCGGCCCTTGTAGAACTGGATCATCCCCTTGAGCTTGCCGTTGATGGCGCCCACCGAGGTGATCCGATCCCGGTCCCGGACCTGAAGGACGTTTTTCTGGATGATCAGGTTGTCGAAGACGGCGTCGTCCACCTGCTCGAAGCGGCCCTTGAGGTTCCGAAGGACCTCCCGCTCCACGTCGGCCCCGCTCTTAGAGAGTCCTGTCAGAAAGTCTGAGGCATGTCGGAGCCGGGTGCCCATGTTGGGGGCCTCGATGGATTCGTAGTCGTCGCCGTAAACGCTCTGGATGACTTGAGCCCCTTCCCGGGAGCTTCCGCCGTATCTGTCCATCACCAGCCGGGCGACCCGAGCCGAGTCTTTGCTCGCGCTCCGGGAATGGGCCGTTTGTCCCTTGTCCACGGCCAGCCATTTGACATTGTTCACATCGATGGGGGGCTGGATCAACTGGTCCCGGAGCTTGGCCAGGCCGAAGAAGGCATCATAGACGCTGTAAAAGCGGTGCCCGCCCTTTTTCTCCTCGGCGGTCCGCATCCAGGTGGCTACCTTCCGCACCAGATCGGCCATTTTCGGCGGCGGCATCCGGTTTAAAACGGCGACCAGGGTCAGGTTGAGATCAGGGCGATCCCGTTCATCGGTCACCGGCACGATCGACTGGCTCCGCCCGTCCATCTCAAATTTGATGGCCGACTCGGTCTTCCGTGCGGAATTAAACCGGGAGATCACATCGAGACAGGTCCGCATCCGGCCCAGGATGTCTTTCCGATTGGGGACTCCGGGGGCCGGGACGGAGAGATGAAGCGTGGAGATCCCATGAGTGGAAAAGACCTTGAAGGCCTTGGCCAGACGGCCCGACAGGTGGGACATCTTCACCCCCATCCGGCTGAACAGAGTCGCGGCGGAGGCCCCGTCCACAATGAGGTCGTCGTAGAGGATGACGTAGTCGGATTCGGCCGGCAGGCTGGTGCCGGTGGGATGTCCCCGGAAGCGGATGAGAAAGTCGCCCCCCCGGCCGTTGATTTTCGCCGCCTGATCGAGGCTTCCGGTGAGCCCCTCGAAGGGATCCCGCCGGGTTCGGATGCCGGCCAGGAAGTGAGCGTCCGCAAAGTAGGCGCTGAAATGGTGGGCCAGGTCGATGAGCGCCAGTCGCTGGGCGTCCTGCTCGGCCTGAGCCTCCTCCATGTGGTCGTCTTCGACGGGCGGCGGCTCGATGATCCGACTTTGCTTATCGATGCCCCCAAGCTGCTGGAACAGCTCGGATGCGGCATCGTCGAGAGAAATTCCTGCTTGCGCCATGGCTCATTACCTTTCCCTGTTTCCGCCTGCCCGCTCCACTCGCGTGACAGGGTGTCCAACCAATTTCAATATCCTTCCAAGTGGATATATGATACGAAAACCATTTTCCGGCAATGGGCGGGAAAGGGTAATCAGGGGTAGAGAACGGCGACTTATCCGGGAGCTTTTTCGGTACGGAAAGAATTAAAGGTAGATGATCCACACGCTCAAACGCCACTGGTTTTTTATTGGCCTGGTGCTGATCTTCGGCGCGGTCCTGGGGGATCCCGGCGGTATCCTGGCTCCGGCCGGCCGGTGGCTCCGGGCCCATCACGGCCCTCCGACGGTAATCTTTTCGATCTTCTTTCTGTCGGGGTTGATCCTCGACCCGGCGGCTCTCCGGGCCGGGCTCCGGGAAGGCCGGGCCACCCTGGCCGTCCTGGGGGTTATTTTCATTGCCGGGCCTCTGGTCGGGGCGATCCTGACGGCTCTGCCCATGCCCGAGGGGGTCCGGATCGGGCTGATCCTGGTGGCCATCATGCCGACTACCTTAAGCAGCGGGATCGTCATGACCGGAGCCGCCGGCGGCCGGATGGCTCACGCCCTGGTGGTCACCGTCGCCGCCAACGCTCTGGCCGTAGTCACGGTCCCGGCCACTTTGCCCCTGCTGCTGGGTGCGGCCGGGGCCGGAGCGGCTGAAGCCATCGACCGGGGCGCCATGGTCCGTCAGCTCGCGCTGCTGGTCCTGGCGCCTCTGTCGGCCGGGCTGTTTCTTCGAGGGATGCTGGGCGGACGGGGGCGAGGGATGGGGAAGACCCTCCAGAGGATCACCCAATATCTGATTCTGGCCATGGTCTGGATGGCGGTCTCCCAGTCGGCCGAAACCCTTCGGGTCCGGCCGACCGCGGTGGGAGCGGTGGCGGTGCTATCGGCGGGATATCACGGGATGTTGCTGGGGGTGGCGGCGTTGACGGCCCGATGGGCGGGACTCGGCCGGGGACGACGGGAGAGTGTGATCATCATGGGGGCCCAGAAAACCCTGACTCTCGCCGTCATCCTTCAGACCTCGCTGTTTCCCCAGTATGGCCTGGCTCTGGCCGTCTGCGTTGTCCATCACCTGGTGATGCTGATGATGGACGGTTACCTGACCGGCCGGCTCCGGAGCAACTAGAGAATCTGGCTCAGAAAAAGCTTGGTCCGGTCGTGGATGGGGTTGACGAAGAAATGCTCGGGCGTGCCCTCCTCGACGATGGCCCCGATGTCCATGAAGATCACCCGGTCGGCCACCTCACGGGCAAATCCCATTTCGTGGGTCACCACCACCATGGTCATCCCCTCCTTGGCCAGAGTCTTCATGACGTCTAAGACCTCGCCGATCATCTCCGGGTCCAGAGCGGATGTGGGCTCATCGAAGAGCATCACCTTGGGGTTCATGGCCAGGGCCCGGGCGATGGCCACTCGCTGCTGCTGTCCGCCGGAGAGCTGATCGGGGTAAACTTTGATCTTATCGTGGATGCCCACCTTCTGGAGGAGCTGCATGGCCACATCCTCGGCCTCGGCCTTGTTCCGCTTCCGGACCACCCGCTGGGCCAGGGTGACGTTTTCGAGCACCGTCTTGTGGGGAAAGAGGTTGAACTGCTGGAAGACCATCCCCACCTCGGC
>CAYNGG010000189.1:0-7928 GCA_964396575.1 uncultured Desulfobacteraceae bacterium
TTTTAGCATTTTCAGCCTTCGGTTGCCCACGGAAGATGCGCCAAGCGCTCCGCGACCATGTTATCGCCAAACATGGGGTGAAACTGGAGTTGCTTGCCGACGAGGCTCCCGGAAGCAAGCGTTTAAAGCGAGGACAAAATCGACGAAAGCGCGGATAATGGGGTGATCGAGCTGAAAATGTGTTCCAGCTCAAAACCTGAAAGATATACGGCGGGCGAATCTTGGAAAGACCAGACATCTTGATGACCGATGAAATCGTGGCCCGGACCATCCGGATCAACGGGATTGTTCAGGGCGTCGGGTTCCGGCCCTTTGTTTATCAGTTGGCCCACCGCCACGACATCCGGGGAACGGTGGCCAACACCGGCGATGGGGTGATCATCCACGCCGAGGGAACCCCTTTCCGGATCGACGCCTTCCGCCGGGACCTCGAAGCCGAGCCGCCTCCCCTGTCCCGGATCACGGAGCTTTCCGTCTCCCCGGTTCCCCTCCGGCATCCGAGCCGATTTACCATCGAGCTGAGCGCCGGCGGCGGCGGCCGGGCGACCCTGATCTCGCCGGATGTTTCCATCTGCGAGGACTGCCGGCGGGAGCTCTTCGACCCGGAGGACCGACGGTTCGGGTACCCCTTCATCAACTGCACCAACTGCGGCCCCCGGTACACCATCATCGACGACATCCCTTACGACCGCCCCCACACATCCATGCGGCGGTTTCCGATGTGCTCCGACTGCCAGGCCGAATACGACGACCCGGCGGATCGCCGGTTCCACGCCCAGCCCAACGCCTGCCCGGTCTGCGGGCCTCGGGTCTGGCTTGCCGACGAGGCCGGCCGGCGGGTCGAAGTCGATGATCCCATTCAGGCGGCGGCGGGCCGGCTTCTTGCGGGGGAGATCGTCGCGGTCAAGGGGCTCGGGGGCTTTCATCTCGCCGTCGATCCGACCGATGAGGCGGCGGTGGCCCGGCTCCGGCGGCGGAAGCGTCGTGAGGAAAAGCCCTTTGCGCTCATGGCCCCGGACATGGAGACCGTCCGTCGGCTTGCCGCCGTCTCCGACGCGGATGCCGAGCTATTGACATCGCCCCAGCGGCCCATTCTCCTGCTTCCCCGCTTGCCGGACAGCCGGGTGGCCCCATCGGTGGCTCCCGGCAACCGCTACTTCGGGGTGATGCTGCCTTACACGCCCCTTCATTACCTCCTGTTTTCTCATCTGTCCGAGCCGACGGCCCTGGTGATGACCAGCGGGAACCTCAGCAACGAGCCCATTGCCATCGACAACGCGGAGGCGGTCACTCGGCTGGGGGGGATCGCCGATGCCTTTCTCCTCCATGACCGGGACATTCTTCTTCGGAGCGACGATTCGATCCTCCGGCCGGTGGCCGGGGCGGCCCGCGCCGTCCGGCGGTCCCGAGGGTATGTCCCGGTCCCGGTCTTTCTGGATCGGTCCCTGCCGCCGGTGCTGGCGGTCGGGGCCGAGCTGAAGAACACGGTCTGCCTGACCCGGGGCGATCAGGCATTCTTGAGCCAGCATATCGGGGACATGGAGACCCTCGAGACCTTCGATTTTTTTCAGCGGACCGTGGACCATCTCCGGCGGATTCTCGACGTGGCGCCGGAGCGGGTGGCTCACGATCTCCATCCCGACTATCTGAGCACCGGTTACGCCCGGGTGGCGGGGCTGCCGACGGTGGGGGTTCAGCACCACCACGCCCATATCGTCAGTTGCATGGCTGAAAACCGGATTGACGGGCCGGTCATCGGGCTGGCCTTTGACGGGACCGGCTACGGGACCGACGGCCGGATCTGGGGGGGCGAGGTCCTCATCGCCGGGCCGGCCGACTTCACCCGAGTCGCCCATCTGGCCTATGTCCCCATGCCGGGGGCGGCGGCGGCGATCCGGGAGCCCTGGCGGATGGCGATCAGCTACCTGATCGATGCCTTTGGCGAGGATTTCCGGAACCTCGGCGTTCCCCTGACGGCTCTCGGGGACGACAGACGGTGCGATGTCATCCGCCGGATGGTCCGCGCCGGGGTCAACGCCCCGCTCACCTCAAGCCTCGGCCGGCTCTTTGACGGGGTGGCGGCGATGGCCGGACTCGGCGAACGGGTCAGCTTCGAGGGGCAGGCGGCCATGACCCTGGAGATGGTCGCCGACATGGACGGAAACGAGATTTACGACTTCACCTGGGAGCGCGGGGACGGCTCGCCGTCCGTTTTCCGGATTCCGCCGGCCCCGATCGTCCGGGGGGTGGTGGATGACCTGGCGGCGGGCGTCCCGCCATCGCTCGTCAGCGGTCGGTTCCACCGGACTCTTATCCGCTGCTTTGCCGACCTCTGCGGGGAGATCCGCCGGGAAACCGGGATCGACCGGGTGGCGATGAGCGGCGGGGCCTTCCAGAACGCCATTTTGTTGACCGGGCTGATCTCGGCCCTCGAAGCCCGAGGTCTGACGCCCATTACCCATTGTCAAGTCCCGGCCAACGACGGCGGGATCTCCCTGGGCCAGGCCGTTGTCGCCGGGGTCCGGGCCCAATCGGAGGAACCATGACCGACCCCCACACCGATCCTTACCGCGATCCCCAAATCGCCCGCCGGCTCGTCTCCCGGATTCGGGCCGCCAGCCGGCGTCCCATCCGGCTCATGGAAGTCTGCGGCACTCATACCGTCTCCATCTTCCGGAGCGGCATTCGATCCCTGCTGCCGGAGACCGTCACCCTTCTCTCCGGGCCGGGGTGCCCGGTCTGCGTCACCGATCAGGCCGACATCGATGCCCTCATCGAGATGGCCGGGATGGCGGGGGTGACGGTGGCCACCTTCGGCGACCTCATGCGGGTGCCGGGGAGCCGGTCCTCACTGGCCGGGAAGCGGGCCGAGGGAGCCGACGTCCGGATGGTTTACTCCGCCTTTGACGCGCTTCAGATCGCCCGGAAGGCGCCCGACCGCCGGGTGGTCTTTCCCGGAATTGGCTTCGAGACCACCGCGCCCACCGTGGCCGCGACGCTCCAGGCGGCTAAACAAGAAGGTGTTGACAATTTCTTGGTGATGTCGGTCCACAAGCGGGTCCCTCCGGCGCTGTCCGCTCTGGTGGTTCGGCCCGAGGTCCGGGTGGACGGCTTTATTCTGCCGGGCCACGTCTCGGTGATCATCGGGACCGAGGGCTACCGGGAGGTCCTCGACGGCTGCCGGATTCCGGGGGTGGTGGCCGGGTTTGAGCCGGCTGACATTCTCCGGGCGATCCTGATCCTCGTGGATGCGGTGGAAAGCAATACTCCGATCCTGGAAAACGCCTACGGCCGGGCCGTCGCTCCCGAAGGCAATCCCAAGGCCCGGGCGGTGATGGGGGAGGTTTTCGAGACCACCGACGCACGATGGAGGGGTTTGGGGGTCATCCCCGGCAGCGGGATGGGCTTGCGGCCGGAATACCGGCCATGGGATGCAATGACCAATCTGGCACCCGACGTCCCCCCGGTGGCTCCGCCGAAGGGCTGCGCCTGCGGCGAGATCCTCACCGGCACCAAAATCCCATTCGACTGCCCGCTTTTCGGCCGGGCCTGCACTCCGCTGGCCCCGGTCGGTCCCTGCATGGTCTCCACCGAAGGAACCTGCGCGGCTTATTATCGCTACGGTGAGCGGCGTGCGTCCGGCTCCCCGGATTGACCGGGCCGGCCGTCATCGATTCCCGCTACCGGCCGGTGTGGCCGAACCCTCCGCTTCCCCGAGGGGTCTCGTCGAGTGTCGTTACCGGCTCGATCCGGACCGGGGGGACCGCCTGGATGACCATCTGGGCGATCCGGTCGCCCCGCTCCACCGTGTACGGAAAGGGGCCGAGGTTGATCAGGGAGATCATCACCTCGCCGCGGTAGTCAGGGTCGATGGTGCCGGGGGCGTTGATGACGGTGACGCCGTGGCGGGTGGCCAGGCCGCTTCGAGGGCGGATCTGGGCTTCGTATCCGACCGGAAGAGCCATCGCGAACCCGGTGGGCAGGCGCCGGATGGCACCCGGCGGAAGCGTCACCGGGGCGTCCACGGCGGCGGCCACGTCCATGCCGACGGCCGCTGGAGTCATGGGGCAAGGCAGGGGGATGTCCGCGTCGGCCTCGGGCCGAAGGCGGATCATCCGGATGATGACGGGATCGGCCATGACCGTCAGGAGGCGAGGAGAGCCGGGTAGTCCGCGTCGTCGGCCGGCCCCAACAGGGTGAGGGCCATCCGGTCGCCTCGGAACAGATCCCGGCTGAGGGTCAAAATATCGGCCGGGGTGACCGCCTCGATCCGGGCCACCACCTCGTCGAGGGTGAAAAACCGGCCGAAATGGATCTCGTTCTGGGCCAGGCGGACCATCTGGTTGTCGATGCTTTCGGCGGACAGGAAAAGGCAGCCCTTGGTGTACTCCTTGGCGTCCGCGAGGGTCTCCGGATCGACCGGCGTCTCGGCGAGGTCCCTGAGCTCGTCGAGAATCCGACTGGCCGCTTCGTGGGCGTTGCCGGGGTCCACGGCGGTGTAAACCCCGAAGAGGCCGACATCGACGTAGGTGCTCAGAAAGGAGTAAACGCTGTAGGCCAGCCCCCGGCGCTCCCGGATTTCCTGAAAGAGCCGCGAGCTCATGTTGCCGCCGAGGATGGTGTTGAGCAGGGAAAAGCTGAACCGGCGGGGATCGGTGATGGACAGTCCCGGGGCCTCGATGCAGAGATGGACCTGCTCCAGGTCCCGGGGGAGAGCCGTGACCCCCGGATGGGAAGCCGGCGGGATGCGAGGCGACGGCGCGGCCGCGGCCGGAATGGATTGGAAGGCGGGAGCCACCAGATCGAGAAACCGGTCATGCCGGAGATTCCCGGCGGCGGCAATGACGATCCGGTCCGGCCGGTAGCAGCGGCTGAAAAAGTCCCGGATGGCCGTTGCGTCGATCCGAACCACGTTTTCCCGGGTTCCGAGCACCGACCGGCCGAGGGGATGGTCGCCCCAGTAGGCGTTTTCCGACAGGAAGTGGACGTACTCCTCGGGGCTGTCCTCGACCATCCCGATTTCCTGGAAGATCACCGGCCGTTCCCGCTCCACCTCACGGGGGTCGAAGACCGAATGGCGGAGCACGTCGCAGAGGATGTCGGCCATGGTATCCAGATGAGTGTCCATCACCCGGGCATGGTAGCAGGTGGTTTCCATGGCCGTGAAGGCATTCGTGTGACCGCCGATGACGTCGAAGGCCTTGGCGATCTCGAAGGCCGACCGCCGGGCGGTCCCCTTGAAAATCATGTGCTCGATGAAGTGGGAAATCCCGCTTTCATCAGGGGACTCGTCCCGGGCCCCAACCGTCACCCAGACCCCCATGGAGACGGACCGGACGTGGGGCAGCCGACGGGTGACGACCCGGATGCCGTTGGCAAGGGTCGTCTTACGGTTTGCTTCAGCCGCCCTGTTTGGTCGGATTATCTTCTTCCTCCAGGAGTACCTTGTGGCTGAGCCGGATCTTGCCGCCCTTGTCGATCTCGAGGACCTTGACCCGAAGGGTGTCGCCCTCCTTGACCACGTCGGTCACCCGCTTGACCCGCCGGGGGCTGAGCTGAGAGATGTGGACCAGGCCGTCGGTGCCGGGCATGAGGTTGACAAAGGCCCCGAAGTCGGTGGTTTTGACCACCGTCCCCTCGTAGATTTCTCCCACCTCGGGCTCGGCCGTGATCTCCTTGATCTGCTTGATGGCCGCGTCGGCGTTCTCCTTGGACGCGGCCGCGACCTTGACGATCCCCGAATCCTCGATCTCGATCCGGGTGTCGGTCTCGCTCTGGATGGCACGGATTACCTTGCCGCCAGGGCCGATGATCTCGCGGATCTTGTCCGGGTTGATCTGGATGGTGACCACCTTCGGGGCGAAGGGGGAGATCTCATCCCGAGCCTCATTGATGGTTTCGAGCATCCGGTCGAGGATGTGGACCCGTCCCTTCCGGGCCTGCTCGAGAGCCTTTTCCAGGATCTCTCGGGTCAGCTCCCGGATCTTGATGTCCATCTGCATGGCGGTGATCCCGTCCCGGGTTCCGGCGACCTTGAAATCCATGTCGCCGAAATGGTCCTCGTCGCCGAGGATGTCGGTGAGGATCGCCACCTTATCGCCATCCTGGATCAGCCCCATGGCGATCCCGGAAACCGGGGTCTGGATGGGAACTCCGCCGTCCATCAGGGCGAGGCTCGCCGCGCAGACGGTCCCCATCGAGGATGAGCCGTTGGACTCGAGGACTTCGGAAACTATCCGGATGGTGTAATCGAAGGACTCCTTGGCGGGAAGGATCTTTTCGACGGCCCGGGTGGACAGGGCGCCGTGGCCGATATCCCGCCGGCTGGGGCCCATGAACCGCTTGACCTCGCCCACCGAGTAAGGCGGGAAGTTGTAGTGGAGCATGAACGGCCGCATCTCGTCGCCGCCCAGGGTTTCCACCCGCTGTTCGTCCTGTCCGGACCCGATGGTCAGGACCCCGAGGACCTGAGTTTCGCCCCGGGTGAACAGGGCGCTGCCGTGGGTCCGGGGGAGAATGCCGACCTCGCAGGTGATGGAACGGACCTCGTCAAAAGCCCGGCCGTCAATCCGTCGCCCCTCGCTCAGGGCCAGATCCCGGGCGATCCGTTTCTGCAGGTCACCTAAAAAGCCGTAAACTTCGGACTTCCGGTCGGCGTAAGCTTCGCCCAGGGACTCGAAGACCTTGGCCTTGAGCTGCCGGACGGCGTTCTGCCGCTCGATCTTGGCGGGAACCTGGATGGCCTCCCGCAATCCGCTTTCGGCGGCCGCTTCCACCTGCTGCTGGAGCGTCTCGTCCGGAACCGGTGGCGCAAAGGGCTGCTTGGGCACGCCCACGGCTTCCTTGAGCTTGGCCTGGAGGTCGATGATCGGCTGCAATGCCTGGTGGCCGAAAAAGATCGCTTCGAGCATATCGGCCTCGGAAACACAGCCGGCGCTGCCTTCCATCATCACCACGCCGGTTTTCGACCCGGCGAGGGTGATATTGAGGTCGCACTGATCCCACTGGGTGATGGACGGGTTGACCACCAGCTCGCCGTCGATCCGGCCCACCCGAACGCAGGCGATGGGCCCGTCAAAGGGGATGTCCGAAATCTCCAGAGCCGCCGATGCCCCGGTCACGGCCAGGATGTCCGGATCGTTCTCCTGATCCATGGACAAGACGGTGGCGATGACCTGGATTTCATTGTGATAGCCCTTGGGAAAGAGGGGCCGGATGGGCCGGTCGATGAGCCGGTCCGTCAGGGTCTCCTTCTCGCTGGGCCGGCCGATCTCGCGGCGGAAGTAGTTCCCCGGAATCCGGCCGGCCGCATAGATTTTTTCCTGATATTCCACGGTCAGGGGCAGGAAATCGAGCCCCGGCCGATCTTCCTTCGATGACACCACTGTCACCAGGACCATGGTATCGCCATATTGCACCACCACCGACCCGGAGGCCTGCTTGGCCATCTTCCCGGTCTGGATGCTCATCGGTCTTCCGCCGATCTCCGCTTTAAATAGTATTTCCATATCTTATCGTTTTCACACCTATCTTCTCAGGCCCAGAGTTTCGATGATACTCCGGTACCGTTTAACGTCCTTGTTTTTGACATAGTTGAGCAGCCGTCGCCGTTGTCCCACGAGCATGAGCAGCCCCCTGCGGGAGTGATGGTCCTTTTTATGGACCTTGAAGTGCTCCGTCAGGTAGGTGATCCGGTGGGTCAACAGGCCGATCTGGACCTCCGGTGACCCCGTGTCTTCCTCGTGGAGTTTGTATTTGTCGATGATCTCCCGTTTGACTTCCGTTGTTAAAACCACTGTCCGCTTGCCTCCTTCCTCGATAGATTTGGGTCCTACACCGCTTTCAAAATGGCAGCGGCATCCTGCCGCTGAAATTAGCGGCTGGAAGCCGCTTCCACATTCACAGTAAAACAATTTGACGGTCGTCGG
>CAYNGG010000190.1:0-7861 GCA_964396575.1 uncultured Desulfobacteraceae bacterium
ACTTCATTCCCGGCCCGCCTGGCCAGGGCCAGGTCCCGGACCCGCCGGATGTCGTCGTCGGAAAAGACCCCGTTGACCCCGGAGACGGCGGCCAGCTTCATCCCGTGCTTGAGCCCCATGCGGTAGATTTCCCGGACCTTTTCCCACTCGATGCTCCGGCCGACGGTGAAGTTTTCGTAGCGGCCTTCGAGGGCGAGGACGATGGTTTCGGCCAGGCAGGCGTAAACGACCCGGTGAGGCAGGCCGATATAGCGCATCTCCGGGTTGCCGGGCAGCTCGATTTCCCCGGACTCGATCACCAGGACGTCGGGCCGCTTGGCCACGTCCTCGGGGGAGAGGTCCAGGGGCCGGGCCACGTCGGTAATCACGCAGCCGGGCTTGACCTTGGTGATGTCGAGGACCGTCTTTCCGGCGCCGGAGGTGGCGGTGACGATGACGTCCATGTCCGGGAGATACCGGTCCGAGCGGGTGGAGACGATCAGCGTGGCGCCGGGGGTTTCCGATTCGATGGACTCCTTGAGGGCCAGGAGCTTGGCCATGTTCCGGCCCACCATGTAAACCGAATGGAAGGCTTTGGCCAGAAGCCGGCAGCAGACCGATCCGATGGCGCCGGTGGCGCCCATGACCATGGCCTTGCCCTTGATGGTCCGGCCCTTTTCGATCTCCAACAGGCCCATCCGCCGGGCCGCGTCGGCGGCGGCCCAGAGGGCGGCCGAGGCGCTGTAGGAGTTCCCGGTGGTGATGGGGATGTCGGCGAGCTTAGCCACCGTGGCCCCGGCGTCGCCCACCACCTTGGTAAAGGCCCCGAGCCCCATGATCTGGGCTCCCAGCCGGCGGGACATCCGGGCCGCCTGGAGGAGCCGCTTGTAGGTGAACTCCGGCGGGTGGGAAAGCATCTGCTTGGGGGTGCCGCCCACGGTGATGAGCCAGCCCTCGGCTTCGACGCCCTGGGGGGATTTGATCCCCGTGACCCTTGAGTAAATCCAGGGCGGGGCATAGGCCACCACCTTTTCCACGGCGTCGAGAAAGGCGGGCGGGGTGAATTGGGACATGAGCTTCACGGCCCGGTCCTGCTTCAGATACTCCCGGGAGAGGGGATGGATGACAAAGGCGAACCGGTTGATCCGCCGGGCCTGGCCCGACGGGTAGATCACCCGGGGGTCCATTCGCTGGGAGCTGATGATCTCGAGAAGGTCGTCGTCGGAAATCCCCTCGGGCGGCTTTTCCAGAGCCCCCACGATGAGGGCGGACAGGACGTTGATCCCCACCACCCGTTCAAGAATCTTGGGGGTGGTGTCGATGATGACGTCAACCCCCCGCTCCCGGAGAAAGCTCACCCGGTCGTCGTAAACCGTCGAGGTGATGACGATCTTCCCACCCAGCTCCTCAAGACCGCACCCGCCCATCAGCTCGTCGAAGTCGTGGTGAGGGACCACGATGACGGTGGCCTTCTGCATGGCCTTCCGGAGGACGTAGTGGTTCCAGGCCCGCATGGGCACTGACGAGGTCCGGAGCCGCTTGCCCGGAACCCACTTGAGGACGCTATGGAGCCCGGCGGCGTAACGCTCGAGGTCCTTTACGGAATGGAGCAGCTTGGAAATCCCGTCCTCGATGATCGGGTCGGCAAAGGTGAGGTTGTCGGTAAATTCCGACATCACCCGGGCGATGGTGGTGTTGGTCATCCCCGACAGGAAGAGGACCCGCTGGTTGTTGAAGTAATTGTTGCCGAGCTTGTACTGGATGTGGCGGAGGGACCATTCGTGGCTCACCAGCCGGGACCGCTCGCCGGTGACCAGCGGGGTCCGGAGGTGAGCGATGAGCTGATGGAGCCGGATCAGGTCATCACCGGCGGCATCCTTAGGACCGAGCAGGCTGGGGAACTGGACCCCGCCGAGGCCGAAGGCGGCAACCCGGTCGTCGTATTCCATGAAGAGGGCGGCGGCGCGCTCGACGTCGCCGTCGGTGCCGATCCGGCGGACGTGGAAGTCCCCGCCGAGAAACTCGGTCACGAATTCGTAGTCGTGGGCGGCGGAGCCCAGGCTGATGCTGATGATCTCTTTCACGGCGTTCTCCTGAGTAAGTCAGCCGAGCCCGGCGGCGGCGGCGCGGGATCGGCGTCGAGTGGCACGATGGCGTCGGCGGGGCAGAGGTGAGCCGCCTCCCGGCAGCGGTCCCGCTGGTCGGCCGTCTCGGGCCGGCCCCGGACAACCGCCGCATCAAAGGGAAGGGTCTCGTCCGGGCTCATGCCGAAGGTCTCCGGGGCGATTTCCGCGCAGAGGCCGCACCCGATGCACTGGTCATTGATCTCAAACAATGAGCCCCTATCCCCGTCGGGGCGGCCCATGGGCTTATCCGTCGGCGGCGCGGGATCGGAACCCAATCAGCTCATCACCAGGTGGCCCAGCCCCTTTTCCCGGAGAAACTGGGGGTAGAGGGCGTAGGCCGGCTTCAGGATGGGCAGGAGCTTCAAGGTCTTGGGCACGTTGCCCCGGGCCACCACCTGACGGCGGGTCAGCGCGGAGACGAGATTGGCCCGGCCGTGCCAGAACTTGTGGGCGAAGTCGGCGTTCATGGTCATGGTGACCTCCGGGGTCCCGTCGAAGTCGCCCCGAAAAATCTCCAGGGTCTCCCCCCGGGCGTCGATGGTGATGGTGGCGGCCGGCTTTTTATAGACGAACTGGACGCAGAGGTTGCTCCCCAGGAGGGCCGGGCCGATCTCGGGGTCGGCCTTCAACCGCTCGTAGAAGTCGATCAGGACGTCATATAAGGTTTCGGTATCGGCGAAGACCTGGGTCATTTCGGCCCCGGCCCCCCGGCCGGCGGCCGATTGAAGGTCGGTTTCGTCCACCGGCAGGGGCTCGATCCGCTGGTCGTGAACGGTCTGGACGACCCGGATCACCGCCTCACGGGTGGGCTCCACCGGGTTGTAGAGCATGGACCCGTCCTCCATGGCGGTGGTGGCCACCTGCTCGAGGCGGGCGAGGTTGTCGGAAACGCCGGCGTCCTGGAGATTCAGGGGGATGCCGGTGAGGTGGGCGAGCTGGCGGTTTAAGGTCCGGACCCGCTCGACCCCGGCCCGGGCCGCCGCCTTCCGCATCCAGCCATCCACGAACCGGAGAGTCCCGATGGCCCGGGCGGCGGTGTTTCGAGCCCGGTGGGTCTTGGCCCGGAGCCAGGCCCGGGTGCCCCCCAGGATGTTTCCACCACCGCCGCCGGACCGGATGAGGCTCTGGCTCTCTTCCACGAGCTGCGGGAAGGTGACGCCGAGGGCTTCGGCAATGTCGGCGAACCGGTCGGGAGCGGCGTCGAGGTTGTGGGCCATCACTTCAGGCAGGACCAGGGCGTTGGCCAGGCCGTGGGGGATGTGGTAAACCCCGCCGAGGGCGTGAGCGATCCCGTGGGCCATCCCCACCATCGAATGAGAAAAGGCCACCCCAGCCAGAAAGCTCCCCACCAGCATGGCGCCCCGGGCCTGGAGATCGTCCGGCCGGGCGCAGGCCAGGAGAATGTTTCCGCTGATGAGCCGAATGGCGTGGAGGGCCAGGGCGTCCGATGCCGGGGACCATTCCCGGTCAACGTAGGCTTCCACCGCGTGGGTCAGGGCGTCCATCCCGGTGGCGGCGGTGAGCTTCCCCGGCATGGAGACGGTCATCTCCGGGTCGAGGATCGCCAGGTCCGGGAGAAACTGGGTTTCGGCAAAGGGGAGCTTCACGTCGGCGTCCGGGTCGGCGATCACCGCCACCTTGGTCACCTCGGACCCGGTGCCGGCGGTGGTGGGGATGACGATGGACGGCAGGAGCGACTCGGCCGGCGAGAGGAGATAGGCGCCCATGTGGTCGGACACCCGGCCGCCCTTGACCAGGAGCAGGTTGGTCACCTTGGCGGTGTCGATCACCGAGCCGCCCCCGACGGCGATCACCATGTCGCATTCGTCGGCCCGGCCCATCTCGGCGCAGGCCTCGACGGTGGCGATGGTGGAGTTCGGAGGGACGTCGGTGAAGGTCCGGCGGATCTCGATGAAGGTCCCGGCAAAGGCGGTCCGGACCCGTTCGGCCAGGCCGGTCTCCTCGATGACCGCGTCGGTGACCAGCAGGGCCCGCCGCCGGCCGAACCCGCGGAGGGCCGGGCCGAGATTGCCCAGGATTCCAATGCCATAGATGACCTTGGTGGGGAGGGTAAACTCAAAATAGTCAGGCAGCATTTGTGCTCCTTTCAAGACGATGGGGGCGGTTTTCGTTTGTTTGAAGCCTGAGGTTCTTCGAGACCCTCGGCCTCGGCGGCATATTCGAGGGCCATTTGGAAGGCCGCCCGGGTTACGGACAGAACCCGGGCGAACCCCTCGTCGGAAAGCTCCCGGGCGATGTCGTGGCGCCGGTAGATGTTGACCAGCTCCCGTTCCCGCTCCATGAGGAGGGGCAGCCGGCCCAGGCCCCAGTTTTCAAGGATCGTCCAGACCTCGGGGTTGTAGGTCCGGGTGTAGCGGATGATGAAAGGCACCGGGTCGTGACGGGCCAGCAGGGAAGACAGCCGGAGGATCAGCTCGAACGAGAGGGTGGCGGTCCCGTTTTCCACTTTTTTGAGAAGGCTTGCGTCCGAAAGCTGGATGGCCTCGCTCACCTCCCGGACCGTAAGCCCGGCCACCTCCCGGAGGTCCCGGAGAGAAGCCCCGGCCTCGGCCAGCATCCGCCGGTTTTCGGGCGAGCTGATGGCCGCTTCCAGCCGGGCCGATGCCCCGCCGGTCCTGGCGGCCAGCTTCACGGCGGCGGCGGTGGCCCCCAGCAGCAACCGGACGAGGGACTGCTTGCCGGCGGGGTACCGGTCAACAATGTCTTCGGGGATCTTCTCCGTCGGCTCCCCGGCCTCGCCGATCTCATCGGGGGGGATGACCGCTTCGGGAGGCGGAGCCGGCTGTTTTCGGCGGGCCATCAGATGTCGTCTCCAAGCTGGCTCCGGGCGCACCGGTAGCCGTCGGCAACCAGTTGCTCGGACTGGCGCGGGGTAAACCGGATCAGCGATGCCAGGCCCATGGGCTTTTCGGGGGCCACCACCCGGACCCGGTGTGGCTGAGGCGTCCCGCCGCTGGTGCCGTGGAAGTGTGGGATCGACTCGCAGGAGCCGATCAGGAATTGCTCAAAGGCCCGCTCGGCCGCTTCCATGAGGGTCCGGGGGACCGGCTGAGGGAATTTCCCGACGGGGGACAGGAGGACCACGACAATCTCGCCGGCGCCCCCTTCGATGGCCGGCATCAGCGGCGTGTTGGCCATCACCCCGCCGTCCCAGTAGGCCTCGCCGTCGATCTCCGCCCAGGGAAAGAGGATCGGCATGGCTCCGGCGGCCATGAGGTGTTCTACCGTGATCTCGCGCTGGGTGACGTAGCGGAGCCGGCTGGTGCGGAGGTGGATGATCGGAATCCGGATCTCGATGGGACAGCGCCGGAGGGTCGGGATATCGATGTATTCGGACAGCGTGGCCCTCAGCGGAGCGGTGTCCATGAGCGTCGCCATCCGCTTGCCGGCGACCAGAGCTCCCAGAAACGCCGGCAGGGTAAGCCGGTAAACCCGGCGCCGGCTGTACTGCCGCCATATCCGAGCCAGCTCCGGGGGCGAAATCCCGCAGCCGATGGCCGCCGCGTTAATGGCCCCGGCCGATGCCCCGCAGATGAGGTCCGGCGACCATCCCCGTTCCTGAAGGTACCGCCAGACGCCTACCTGAAAGGCCCCCCGGGCCCCGCCGCCGGATAGAATCAGTGCCCGCTCCATGGCTTACTCCACCAGGGCCTCGGGATCGCCCCGCAATAAAGCGTCATGCCAGGCGATCTCCCGCCCCAAAATAGTGTCGATGAGGGGATCGATGTCCTTGATGGTTTTAAAAGCGTCGTAGCCCTCCCCCACGAAATCCATGATCCGGCCCATGCCGAGCAACCGGGCCGTGGCCCGGACGGTTTTCAGGGAGACGCCCACCATCCATTTATGGCTGAGCTTGTGGAAGGAACGGGTCACCCGGCCAATGAGCTGGATCTGGTAGATCCGCTCATCCTCGTTGTCCAGGGACCGATAGACCTCGGCGTATTGAGCGAGATCCATATCCTCGCCCACGTCCTGCTCGATCATCTCCTCGACCATCCGGTCGTCGAGCCGGTCGGAGAGCTCGTGGAGCTCGATGACCAGCCCCACCGCCGAGACCATCCCCCGGTAAACCGCGCCCTTGAGGACCCGGTGGAGGGTTTTAATACTCTGGTCCCGAAAGGCAAAATCTTCGGGGGCATAGAGCTTCCCGAAAAAGAATTGGGCCATCCTCTGGTACTCGGGGTCCGCCATGAGATCAGCGTAGGTCCGGGAGAGCCGGTCCGATTGAAACTGCTGCAAGGTCCGCTTCAGGCGGGTGAATTGGGCGTCGGGAACATCCGGTTGCGTCATAAGATCAGGGTGACTCCTCAAGGGGTGTAAAGCCTGCCGGCAGGCACAAGAAACGGTATCATGTCGTCCAAAACCATAGTGTAAGCCCCACGGGATGTCAATGGAGAAAACGGCGAACCCGGAAAACCCGCGATTTTTTTTCTGGGATTGGGCTTGACATCTATAACGCAGTGCGTCATATTGAAAATAACGCATCGCGTCATCATCGGGATGGCGGGATCAACACCGACGGCAAACAGAGATGGCGTGAACAGACCTATTATAAGGAGGACAGACATCATGACGACCACCCAAGCGGAGACAATGAACGCTCAGACCGAATCCCCCTACTTCGTGGTTCGAACCCTGAACAAGGCTTATGATCGATACGAAAAGGCCGTTGACCACTACCGGGAGCGGCTGGTTGAGAAGCCGCTTCAGGCCGGCCGGATTCTGGTCACCGGCGTCAGCCGGGACCTGAAGCGGCTCAGCCGGGAAACCACTGACGGCATCCGCGAGCGGCTGCCCAACGCTCAGAAGATGCGCGGGAAGCTCACCGAGCGGCTCAACCTGCCGACCCGGGCGGACATCGAGCGGCTCAACAGCGCCATGGACGCCCTGAGCGTCCGGGTGGAGCAGCTCAGCGAGAAGTGCGAGGCATAACCGATCACCCCGGCTCCCCGGCTCGCTTTTCACGGCCGGCCGGGGAAGAATGGAGGATAGACCCATGGCGGAGACCCAGAAGAAGGCCGAAAGACAAGGAATCCGAAAAATCAAGAAGTATGCCAACCGGAAACTCTACGACACCACCGACAAGAAGTACGTCTCGCTCGACCGGCTTTCCGAGCTGATCAAGGCCGGCGAGGAAGTGGCCATCGAGGACAACGAGACCGGCGAGGACATCACCGCCGCCGTGATCTCCCAGCTTCTGGCGAGGGAGAAAAAGGACGGCGAGACGGACCTGCCGGCCGGGATGCTCATCCAGTTTCTGAGAAAGGGCCGGGGCACCGTGGCCGGCTATGCCAAGAAGTACGCCGGCCTCTGGCAGGGCGCGATGACCATGGCCGAGGACGAGATCGACAAGCTGGTCTCCCTCCTGGTCAAGGACAAGGAGATCTCCGAGTCGGAGGGATTCCGGCTCAAGCGGGAGATGATGGCCTACGCCGACGGCTTCAAAAAGTGGGTCGGCGACAAGGTGGACCAGCGGGTCAACGAGGTGATGGGGGTAATGAACCTGGCCACCAAGGATCAGGTGGTCCGTCTCACCGAGCAGATCGAGGCTTTAAACGAGACCGTCGAGCGGCTGGAGGCGATGCAGGCGAAGGCCGGCAAGGCGGCCGCCAAAACGGCCCTCGCCGAGAAGCGGCGGAAAAAGGCGTCCGCCGAAGCGGAGGCCAACGCGGCCGCCGAATAACCGGCGCCAAGGACGTCCGCCGAACCTGTTTTAAGAAATAAACGCAAAGCCG
>CAYNGG010000191.1:0-3023 GCA_964396575.1 uncultured Desulfobacteraceae bacterium
TCAGCGGAGGTGGCGGCGGCCGCCGCCCCATCGGAAGCCCTGTCGGACCTGACCGATCGGGTGGCGGCCGGAGAAAAACAGGTGGGAGACCTCAAGGCCATGCTGGCCAAGGTCGTGGTGCGGGTCAACCAACTGGGGCGGGTTGAGCAGGCGCGAAAAGCGGCGCCTTCGCCGGCGGACCTCGACCGGCGCCTCAGCCGGATCGAGGCCCTTCTCAAGCAGAAGGGCCGGGCCGGGAAGTAGGGGCGTTACGTTCCTGTGGGGGCAATGCCCTCATCGTTATACACAAGTGCCGGCCTCGTGCGTGGGGATGAATCGATTACATCCATACTCATTACCGAAATTCACCCGTGCCGGCCTCGCGCGTGGGGATGAATCCCCACGCTATTTCTTCAATGTCCCTACAGGACAATGTGTGGCTTGGCGTCCTTTTGGGGCTGATTTCGTGTAATGGCTACATAGGGGCACGGCATTGGAGCGTCCTGTAGGGACGCCCTGTAATAGCGCGGGAATTTATTCCCGCGCGGGGCTACCTCCCGGCGCCGGCCGTCCCGCCGCTAGCTCATAAAGGTCCAGAGAATACCGGCGCCGATGGCCGACCCGATGACCCCCGAAACGTTGGGAGCCATGGCGTGCATGAGGAGAAAGTTGGTGGGGTCCTCTTCCTGACCCACCATCTGGACCACACGGGCCGAGTCGGGAACGGCGGAGACCCCGGCGGCCCCCAGGAGGGGGTTGATTTTGGTCCGGACAAACAGGTTAATGATCTTGGCGAAGATCAGCCCCGATGCCGTGGCCACTCCGAAGGAGACGGCCCCGAGGATGAAGATTCCCACCGATTGACCCGTCAGAAAGACATCGGCCTGGGTGCTGGCGCCCACGGTCATCCCGAGCAGGATGGTCACCGAGTCGATGATGGAGGTCCGGGCCGCCTGGGCCAGCCGCTCCGTGACCACGCATTCCTTCAAAAGATTCCCGAAAAACAGCATCCCCAACAGCGGCAGGGCCGCCGGGGCTAAGAAGCAGCAGAGGAGAAAGCCGATGATGGGGAAAATGATCTTCTCCCGCTTGCTCACCAGCCGGGGCTCGTCCATCCGGATGAGCCGCTCCTTCCGGGAGGTCAGCAGGCGCATGATGGGCGGCTGGATCACCGGGACCAGGGCCATGTAAGAATAGGCGGCCACGGCGATGGGACCGATGAGCGCCGGGGCGAGCTTGGCCGTCAGAAAGATGGCGGTGGGCCCGTCCGCTCCGCCGAT
Source organism: uncultured Desulfobacteraceae bacterium (assembly GCA_964396575.1). Taxonomy (GTDB): domain Bacteria; phylum Desulfobacterota; class Desulfobacteria; order Desulfobacterales; family JAABSP01; genus CAYNGG01. The sequence continues at coordinate 1,260 of CAYNGG010000191.1, forward strand.
GATCCCGATGGCGGCGGCCTCGTTGGGAGCGAATCCCAGGGCCAGGGCCCCGAGGAAAGTCATGAAAATCCCCATCTGAGCGGCGGCGCCCAGCAGCATCAGTAAAGGCCGGGCGAGCATCGTGGAAAAGTCGGTCAGGGCCCCGATCCCCAAAAAAACCAGCGGCGGGTAAACCCCGGAGGTCACCCCGAAATAGAGGTAGTGGAGCACCGAGTTGCTCTCGTAGATCCCCAGGCCGAGTCCCTTGAAGACCGGGATGTTGCCGATGAGAATCCCGAAGCCGATGGGGACCAGGAGCAGCGGCTCGTAGTGCTTGGCGATCCCCAGATAGATGAAGGTCATGCCGATGACAATCATGATGAGGTGGCGGTAGTCCGCCATGGCAAAGCCGGTGTTGCTGAAAAATTCGATAAACATGTTGACCATGGATCGCTCCTCGCTCGTGTCCGGTTGAGGTGGGGGGTTCCGGATCTACTGTGAAACCGAAGGGTTCCAGAGATAATAGCCCTTGCCGTCGGGGATGATGATCTCAGCTTCGATCAGCTCGTTGAGCGTCGAGTGGGGCCGCATCAGCCCGCAGGTTTCCGCGGATTCCAGGAGCCGGGGCAGGGAGAAGGGCTCTCCCAGGCGGTCCGCGAGCATCCGGACCTGACGGGCCGATTCCTCCGTGTCCGGGGCGATCGGGAGCCGGGAGAGGTCGATCTCGCCCTCCCGGTCCGCGCCGGGGGGCGGAACCTCGCACGTGCCGCGGAGCTTGCCCCGGTTTTCCCAGAAATCCAAAACCTTGTGGAGCTGGGAGATGACGATCGACAACAGGGTCAGACCACTGAAAACAATAGTGACCCCGACGATGGCGATGTTCCAGCCGTTATGGGCGGCGATGGCTTCGAGGCCGGTCATGGCGAATACCTCCTTTGTGGGATGGGGGGTTGGCGGGGGTGATCACGCATCCTCGGACTCCGCGGCGGCGGCGGCCTGGGAACGCTCCGACCGGGAGAAGTAGGGGACCCGCTCGGCGATAATCGGGTTGAGCTTGTTCATGATCTTGTCGCCCAGGGCGGCGTCGCTCTGGATCAGGCGGCTGAACTCGTCGCCGGTCATGGTCAGGACCCCGCCGTCGGTGAGGGCCACGGCGGTCCCGGTGTAGCGGAAGGGGGTGACCACTGATGACCAGCCCATGACGTCCCCTTTTTGGTGAAGCGTGATGGCCCGGCCTTCCTTGAAGGAAATCATGAAGTTGCCTTCCAGGACGATGAAAAAGGTGTGAGCGGTCTCACCCCGTCGGATGAGGGTCTCCCCCTCATTGACGCGCATGGGATGAAACAGGGCGGCGACCGTTTCCAGCTCGATATCGTTGAGCTCGGAAAAAAGATCCAGCGACCGGATTGTCTCAGCGTCGGTGGGCATGGTCAGGGTCCTTTCTGTCTGTAAGCGAATGTCCGGGGCGGCCGGGGGATGGTTCCGGCGCTGTCGGCGTCGATCCCGCGGGGCGGGTAACCCTACTATTTGATGGAAGAACCCAAGGGATGTCAATAAAAAAAACGGCCTTGACCGAAGCGAAAGTTTCCATCTATATAGAACGACACCCCGCCGGGATGGCGTTTCCGCGCGGCCCCGCCGCGGGGGACCCGGCCCGGATGGTCACGCTCCGGCGTGGATAACAACCCCAACCCATTGGACAAGGAGGAGAGGCGCGATGAGGCGATTCGGGATACTGATTCTGGCGGTGACCGCCCTGACGATGACCGGCCCCCATATTACCGG
>CAYNGG010000191.1:3123-7828 GCA_964396575.1 uncultured Desulfobacteraceae bacterium
ACCGGCCCCCATATTACCGGGGACCTGGCCCGGGGCGCCGATGCGCCCTACACCTTCGGCCTGCTGCTCGTGGGCCCCTACAACGACCGGGGCTACAGCCAGGCCCATTACGAGGGCGGCCGGTATGTGGAAGAAAAGGTCCCCGGCGTTAAAATGATCTACATCGACAAGGTCAACCCGGCCGATCGTCCTGGAGTGACGATCCCCCAGCTCGTCGATGACATGGTCGATAAGGGGGCGAAGCTGATCATCGCCAACTCCGACGACATGAAGGACGGCATCCGGGAGGCGGCCCTCATGCACCCGGAGACTCACTTCATCCACTGCTCCGGCGACGACGTCCTCACCGGCAAGGCCCCGGCCAACCTGTCCAACCTCTTTGCCAGGATGATCTACGGCAAGATGATCGCCGGCTTTGCCGCCGCTCTCACCACCGAGACCGGGAAAATCGGCTATCTCGGCCCCCTGGTCAATGAGGAGACCCGCCGTCTGGCGGCCGCATCCTACCTGGGCGCCCGGTACGCCTGGGAGACGGCCCGGGGAAAGGACCCGGCCGACCTGAGCTTTAAGGTGACCTGGATCGGCTTCTGGTTCAACATCCCCGGCGTCACCGCCGACCCCACCCAGGTGGCTCAGAGCTTTTACGACGGGGGTCACGACGTGATCATCTCCGGCATCGACACCACCGAAAACGTGGTGGTGGCCCTTCAGAAACGCAAGGCCGGCAAGACCGTCTGGGCCATCCCCTACGACTACGAGGGGGCCTGTGAGGGGGGCGACGCGGTCTGTCTGGGGGTGCCCTATTTCAACTGGGGACCGGCCTATGTTGACCTGATCCGAAAGTCCATGAAGGGCGATTGGGAGTCGGTCTGGCTCTGGCTGCCGCCCGACTGGGACGACATCAACAACACCGACACCAGCCCCATCGGCTTTGTCCGGGGGGCGGCCCTGTCCGACAAGGCCAACGCGGCTCTTGACCGGTTCATCGACGGGCTGGGCAGTGATGCCATCCAACTCTTCAAAGGCCCATTGAAATACCAGGACGGCTCCGTCTTCCTGAAGCCGGGTGAGGTGGCCTCCGACCAGAAGATCTGGTACATGGAGCAGCTCCTCAGCGGCATGGAGGGCCAGAGCAGCGCCAAGTAGCCGATGGAGATCGCCCTGACCGGCATCCGGAAGCATTACGGCCCGATCCGGGCCAATGACGGGATTTCCCTCACGGTGGGCGCCGGCACGATCCACGGGATCCTCGGGGAAAACGGGGCCGGCAAGAGTACGCTCATGAAGATCCTGGCCGGGTTTATCCCCCGGACCGCCGGGACCATCCGGGTGGATGGCCTCCCGGTGGACCGGGATACCCCGGCCCGGGCCGCGGCCGTCGGGATCGGGATGCTCTACCAGGAGCCCCTGGATTTTCCGCTCTTGAGCGTCCTGGAAAACTTCCGCCTGGGCCAGGACGCCCCGGACACCGCCGACGTCCACGCCATGGCGTGGCTCGAGTCGCTCAGCCAAACCCTCAAGTTCGATCTGGACCCTTTTTCGACCTTGCGGACCCTTACGGTGGGAGAGCGGCAGCAACTCGAGATCCTCCGGCTCCTGAGCCTCGGGGTCCGGACCCTTATCCTCGACGAGCCCACCACCGGGATCTCCGCCACTCAGAAGGCCCTCCTCTTTGACGCCCTGCGGACCCTCGCCGGCGAAGGGAAAAGCGTTATCCTGGTCTCGCACAAGCTCGAGGACGTCGAGGTTCTCTGCGACCGGGTGACGGTCCTCAGAAACGGCCGGGTGGCCGGAGAGATGGGCCGTCCCTTTGCCACCGATCGGTTGACCGCGATGATGTTCGGGACCCCGCCGGCGCCGCCGGCCCGTCCGCCCTCCCACCGGGGCGAGCCGGTCCTGGCCATGTCCGGGGTCCGGGCTCGAGGAGGCCGGACCGGCCTTCGGGACTGCACGGTGACCGTTTCCGAAGGCGAGGTGGTGGGGCTGGCCGGGCTGGAGGGGAGCGGGCAGGGGGTCTTTCTCCGGACCGCCGCCGGGCTCGTGGTCCCCGAAGCGGGGACGGTCCGGATCGGGGACCGGGATAAGACCGGCCGGGACCACTCGGCCTTCCGGGCCGCCGGAGTCAACTTTCTCCCCACCGACCGGTTGGCCGAGGGGCTCATCCCCGGCCTCACCCTGACCGAGCACGTGGCCCTCCAGGAAGGCCCCGAGGCCGGCCCCCTGATCCGTTGGGCCGAATCCCGGAAGGCGGCAACCGGGCGGATCGAGCGGTTTCGGATTTCCGGAGCCCCCGAGACCCCGGTGGAGCGCCTGTCCGGCGGGAACCAGCAGCGGTTTCTGTTGTCCTGCCTCTCGGAGCGGCCCGCCCTGCTGCTTCTGGAAAACCCCACCCGGGGCCTCGACCTGGCCTCGGCCCGGTGGGTCTGGGACCATCTCCAGGCCCACGGCCGGCGGGGAACCGCGGTGATCTTCGCCTCAGCGGAGCTCGACGAGATCGTCAACGTCGCCGGCCGGGTCCTGGTCTTTTTCGACGGGGCGATCATCCTCGACGCCGACGCCGGCGACCTCGATGTCGGGGAGCTGGGGATGGCCATCGCCGGGAAGGCCGCATGAGCTCGGGACCCGTTCTCCGGCGGGTCGCGGCGGTCACCCTGGCCGCTCTGGCCGTCTTCGCCTTTATCACCCTTATCCTCGCCCTGGCCGGAGCCCCGCCCCTGGCCGCCTACGGCCACCTCCTGAAGGGGGCATTGGGGTCGGTCAACAAGCTCGCCCACGTGATCAACGCCTGGATTCCCCTGACGCTCTGCGCCTGCGGACTCCTCTACACCTTTCGGATCGGCCTCTGGAACATCGGCGTGGAGGGGCAGGTGATGATGGGAGCGGTGGGGGCCACCCTGGCGCTCCGGCTGGGCGTTGATGCCGGCGCCGCCCCCTCCTTTTTTCTGATCCTCTCCTTTCTGGCCGGGGCGGTCGGGGGCGGTCTCTGGGCTCTGATCGCCGGGGTCCTCAAGACCCGGGGCGGGGTCAACGAGATCTTCGCCGGGTTGGGGCTGAATTTCGTGGCTCAGGGGGTCATCCTCTACCTTATCTTCGGCCCCTGGAAACGGCCGGGGATCGCCTCGATGAGCGGGACCGCGCCGTTTCCCACCGACCTCTGGCTTCCCCAGATCCAGGCGCTCCGGCTGTCCCCCGTGGGCCTCGGGCTTGCCGTGGCCGCGATCCTCTTTTCGGCCGTTGCTCTGCGGTACACCCGGATGGGGCTCCGGCTCCGGGCCGTGGGCGGCAATGCCGCCGCCTCCCGGCTTTTCGGTGTCCGGCCGGGGCGGTACATGCTGATCGCGATGCTCATGGCCGGGGGCCTGGCCGGGCTGGCCGGGAGTCTTCAGGTGAGCGGGGTTTACCACCGCCTCATCCCGGCCATCTCATCCAACTACGGCTACCTCGCGCTCCTGGTGGTGATGCTCGCCCACTACAACGTCTGGGTCGCCCCGGCCGTGGCCTTCGCCTTTGCCGGCCTGAACGTCGGGAGCATCCAGCTCCCCATGATGCTCCAGATCGACTCTTCCCTGAGCGGGGTGATCCAGGGGGTCCTGGTCCTGGCGGCTCTGGGAATCCACGCCTGGCAGACGCGGACTCCGGAAGCCGTTCCGGAACCCGACGTTAGACCTCCGAGGTTTCCAAAGTCTTGGAAACCTCGGAGGTCTTCACGCATAGAGGGGACGGGGGGCTCATGAACGAGCTGACCCTCACCGTGCTTCTGGCCGGAGTGGTGGCCGGGGCCGCGCCCATCGTCATGGCCGCCGTGGGGGAGACGATCACCGAAAAGGCCGGCCTGATCAACCTCTCCCTGGACGGGACCATTCTCCTGAGCGCCATGACCGCCTTTGTCATCGCCTGTGAAACCGGCAGCCTGAGCCTCGGGTTTGCCGCCGGGGCCGTCGCCGGGGCGCTGGTGGCGGCGGTTGTGGGGGTTTTCAGCATCCATCTCCGGCAGAACCAGGTGGCGGTGGGCTTTGTCCTCACGCTCATGGCCCGGGACCTGGCCTACTTCCTGGGCAATCCCTACTCCCGTCTCCCCGGCCCCCAGGTCTCGCCGCTCCCCATCCCTTTGCTCAAGGAGATTCCCGTGCTCGGGCCGGTCCTCTTCAACCACACCCTCCCGGTTTACTTCAGCCTCCTTCTCATCGGCCTGTCCGCCTGGGTTATCCATCGGACCCGGACGGGTTTGCGGCTCCGGGCCGTGGGCGAGCACCCTCGGGCCGCTTATGCCCGGGGCATCGACCCCCGCCGGGTTCAGATGGCGGCGGCCCTGGTCGGGGGGCTCCTGGTGGGGCTGGCCGGGGCATCCTTTTCCCTGGCCGCCAAGCCGGGCTGGGGACGCCCCCAGGGGGCTGAAGGGACCGGCTGGATCGCCCTGGCCCTGGTGATCTTCGGGGGATGGGACCCGATCCGGGCGGCGGCCGGGGCCTACCTCTTCGCCTTTCTCCAAGTGATGGGGATCTATCTCCAGGGATGGCTCCCCTCGATCCCGGCCCAGGTCTTCCAGGTGGCCCCCTTTCCCCTGATGATCTTCACCCTGGTCCTCATGGGGCGGGCTCATGCGACCGGCAATCGGGCCGGGCCGAAGCGCGTCGGGCGGTGGCGACGCCTGATCGCCGGGACCGCCCCGTCAGCATTAGGCAAACCCTACCACGGGGATTAGGCC
>CAYNGG010000192.1:0-7824 GCA_964396575.1 uncultured Desulfobacteraceae bacterium
ACCACAACCCCCAACGGCACCTCGGTCGGAATAAACTCGTCGGTCGCCGAGGCTCCGAAGTTTTTCACCTGGATGCCCAGGTCAGTCCGGCCGGGGGAAGCGCCCCGGATGGTCACGTCGAGGAGCGGCACGGTGGCGGGGCCGGGAGCGCCGCGGACGTTGAAGGCGTTGACCCGGATCATCCCGGCGGTTTCGGTGTTGACCGCCACCGGCGGGATGGGCGAATCAGCCGCGCCCCCGGCATCGACAATCGAAATCACGGCCGGGTCGAAGGTGATCACGCAGAAGTGGGCCTTCAAGGTCTTTCCGGCCGGGACCTCGGCCTGGAGGCGAAGGGTCTGGTCCGCTCCGAGCTTGAGAGGCAGGCAGGTGGGTCGGGTCCCGTCCGCCGGATCGGACCAGTAAATAGCGTGGTCCGCCGACAGGGCGACCCCGGTGGCGGCCAGGGAAAACACGGCGGCCAGGATCAGGCCCTGGCAAAAGCGGAAACGACGGATGCCGGTCATCAGCCTTCCTCCTGGATTACCTGGACCACCGTCCGGGCCATCACCCGGCCGTTGTCCAGCTTGTAGGTTTTCTTCACTGTCCGGAGCCGGTCCTCGGCGAACCGCTGGATGCACCAGGGGTAGAGCTGCCATTCGAGCTTCAGGCCCTTGGCCTTGACCTCGTCGAGGGTGTCGCCCTCCTCGATGGGAAAGCAGCGCTGTCCGATGATCGGCCCCGAGTCCTCGCCATAGTCGATGAAGTGGACCGTGCAGCCGCCCACCTTGCAGCCGTAGCGGTAGGTGTCGCCGTAGCCGTCCACCCCCGGAAAGACCGGCAGGAGAGCCGGGTGGATGTTCATGATCCGGGGCCGGTGGGGGTCGGTGTTGAACCGGTCGATAAAGTAGGGCGTGAGGTTCCGCATGAACCCGGCCAGGACCAGCAGGTCGATGGGGCGCTCGGCCATCTCCGCCAGGAGCCGGGCTTCGGCGATGGCCCGGGTTTTCAGGAAGGCCGCGACCCGCTCGGGGTCGGCGTCGGCCGGGATCAGGCTCTGCTTCCGGGTGATCTCGTCGAGGTCGAAATCAGGCGGGAGCGCCGCCCCGGCCGGGTCGGCCTTGAAGTCCCGGATGATAGAGCGGTAATCGACGACAAAGGCGGGGATGCCGTGTTTTTCAGCTCGGGCCAGCCCCTTGGCCTCGGGGTTGTCAGTGCCCACGAAGACCATCGTGCCGTCGATGGCGCCGTTTTCGCAACCGTCGATGATGGCCTGAAGGTTGGTGCCCCCGCCCGAGATGAGGGCGCCGATGCGGATCTTGGCTGCCATGGGAGTCTCCTTTCACGTGTTGAGGCCGGCGGACCCGGGATCAGAAGAGGAGTCCGGTCACCGAACGGCCGCCGGCCAGAGGTAGTAGAACCCGGTTGTGGGGAGGTCGAGCCCCGGCACCTTAATGGACGGGGAAAGCTCACCGGCCGACGCGGCCGGCCCGTAAACGGTGTCGTCGGGGATCTCGCGCCGGCGGTAGGCCACCACTCTCGCGTCCGGGGGAAGTCCGGCCAGCTCTCGGGCCGCCGTCACGGCGTCATCGAGATATCCGATCCCGTCGATGAGGCCCAGAGCCCGGGCGTCTTCGGCGAGGAATATCCGGGCCGAGGCGATCTCCCCCAGGTCGGCCTTGTCGATTGTCCGGTGCTTGATGACCCGGTCGAGGAATTGTCCGGCCAGCCGCTCCACCACGAGCTGGAGCATCCGCTGCTCCTCGGCGGTGATCTCCCGGAAGGGCGAGCCCATGTCCTTATTCTCCCCCGATTTGTTCAGCGAGACCGCGACCCCGAGCTTGTCCATGAGCCCGGCCACGGTCGGCCGCATGAGGATCACCCCCACCGATCCGGTGACGGTGGTGGGGTGAGCGATGATCCGGTCGGCCGGGAGCGCGACGTAGTAGCCGCCCGAAGCCGCCACGTTCATCAGAGCGGCCACCACCCGGATGCCGGTCCGGTCCTTGAACCGGAGGATCTCGTGGTAGAGGAGGTCCGAGGCGGTGGCTGATCCGCCGGGGGAGTCGATTTTGAGGACCACCGCTCCGACCGCCGGATCGGTTTCAGCTTTCCGGAGCCGGGCGACGATTTCCGGGACGGTGCCGGGCTGGCTGCCGATCAACCCCCGGCGGGGTCCGTCGGAGATCACCCCGGTCACCGGGATCATCAGGACCTTGTCCCGTCCCCGGCCTTCGAGGGTCACCTCCCGGAGCGCGCCACCGCCCCCGGAGAGGAGATGGATTTGCGGTGAGATGCAGCCGGCGGCCAACAACAGCCCGCTCAGGATCAGCATGACAATCCACCGGAATTCGAAGCCGAGTCGTTTCATGGGGCGGTCCGGGGCGGGGCGGGGGGATCTCCCGCCCCAAAGGCGGCGTCAGAAGGTGTCGTTGTGGGTGAATTCATTGATCTCCCGGCGCTTGGGCGTCGATGAGATTTTGGCGGGGTAGCCCACGGGGATCAGGCTGACCAGCTCGTGGCCGCCGGGGACGTTTAAGACCCGGGCGGCGGCGTCGTGGTCGAGGAGCCCGACGATCACCGTGCCGAGGCCCAGGTGGTGAGCGGCCAGGCAGAGGTTCTGAGTCGCCAGCCCGAGGTCGTACATGAACCAGTCGCCGAATTTGGTGGTGACCTGGCCGTTGTAGTAGCCGGACGATTCCGTCTTGGCGCAGAGGGCCAGGACAACGGGGGCCGCCACGATGGCCTTGGTGGCCGGGTTCTTGGGGGCGATGGTCTCCTGGAGACGCTCCTTGACCCCGGGGTCCCGGACCACGACCACCTCCCAGACCTGATTGTTGGTCCAGGAAGGAGCCCAGCGGATCGCCTCCAGGATCGTCTCGAGGGCCTCCGCCGGCACCGGTTTGTCCTCGTATTTTCGAATGCTTCGCCGTTCCCGGATGATTTCCATCAGCTCCGTCATGATGTTTCCTCCGTATCGGTTGATGGGTTCGGGTGCCCGGCGGGCACCTCGTCTTCAAGATAGCAGTCGCAGTGGGTCTCGCCGCATTCCGGGCAGACGAAAGTCGGATGATGATCCGCTTCATCGGCCGTCCGGCGCCGCGACAGCACAAACATCAGAATGGCCAGGACGGCCAGGCCGCCGCCGATGACCAGGACAATGGGACTCATTTCGGATGTCCTTTCAGCCTCTCGGGACCGATGATCCCGGAAAGGGGATGATTTTGGCGTCGGGGAGGTCTTCCGGATCGAGCCGCTCCTTCCATCCCTGACATCGGCAGAAGACCCACTTGATGCCGCAGATGGGGCACAGCTCCATCATGCATCCCACATGGTGAAAGCCGCCGGGGGCGGCGTTGCATTGAGTGCAGCGTGCCGGCGGCGGGTCGAACGGGGTGGACCGGGACCGACGGTGGGGGACCGGGGGGTGACGGACCCCATCAATGACAATGACCGTCTCGATACAGGAATCGACCCGCGACTTCTCGCGGCCGCACATTCGGCAGATGGTCACGACCGGCCTCCGTCCTCACTCGCTCAGGAGATGGGCCAGGGCGGTCTCGGCGTCGGGAAACTCGAAAGAAAACCCGGCATCGACCAGCCGCTCCGGCACGGCCCGCTGGCTGCTCAACAGGACCCCGCCGAATTCCCCGAGAAGAACCCGGATCGCAAACGCCGGGGCCGGCATGAACGCCGGCCGCCCCAAGACCCGGCCCAGAGTCCGGGCGAATTCCCGGTTCCGCAGGGGCTCGGGGGCCGTGAAGTTGAAAGGGCCGCTCAAGTCCGGGGTCTCGAGGAGATACCGGGCCGCCCGGACAAGATCCCGAATATGAATCCAGGGAAACCACTGGTCGCCCCTGCCCAGAGGCCCGCCGAGGAACTTCTTGAAGGCCGGCACCATCTTGTCCAGGGCGCCGCCGCATCGGCCCAGGACCACCCCGAAACGCAGGATGGCCACCCGAGCCCCCTTGTCGGCCGCCCGCATGGCTTCGGCCTCCCAGTCCCGACCCAGGTCGGCGAGAAAGCCCTCGCCGGGAGCCGCGCTTTCGGTGAGCCGTTCGTCACCCCGGTCGCCGTAGTACCCCACCGCCGAAGTGCTCAGCAGGACCCCGGCCCAGCCGTCGGGCAGAGCATCGACAAGGTTGCGGGTGGTCTCCAGGCGGCTGTCCACAATGGCTTTTTTGGCCCGATGGGTCCAGCGGGTGAAGATGGACCGGCCGGCCAGGTTGATAATCCCATCAGCTTCGGCCGCCGCTTCGGTCCAGGCGCCGGGCCGGGTCGTGTCGGCCGACAGAAACCGATACCGCGTGTGATCGATCTCATCCCGCCGACGACTCCGGCCGATGGCGGTGACCGTGTGACCCTCGATAAGCAGATGATGGCACAGGCGTTCACCCACAAAGCCGGTGCCGCCGGTGATTAAGACGTTCATGGTTTTACCTCCCGAGCCGCGTTATCCGATGTGAAAGTTTTCCGCCTCGATATAAGGGGCGTCCTCTTCGTCCAAAGCCCGGATGATGTCCCGGTACATCCGGAACTTGATCTCCCGGAGGATGACCCGGTTTTTCTTGAGCCCCTTAGCAAAGCCCAGAGCCTCGTCCATCAGATTTTCCAGCGGACAGGCCTGGGTGACGATATGGTGGCGCTCACACTCCTCCGCCGTCATCCGCAGGCCGGTGAGGACCATCGCCTCCATCTGATACGTGGGGATGGCCCGCTTGAGCAGCGCCAGCATCCCCGGCAAAAAGGGAATCCCCAGATCGACCTCGGGAAAGCAGAAATAGCCGCGCCCGGTCCGCATAAACCGGAAGTCAAAGGCGCAGGCCCAGATGGCGCCGGCGGCAAAAGCGTGGCCGTTAATGGCGGCCACGGTGATCAACGGCGAGGTGAGGGTCCGTTTAAACAAGGTGTTGAGGAGGTAAAAGAACTCCTTGGCCTGCCGCATCTTTTCGGATTGGATGATCGGCACGAGCCACTCGAGATCAATGCCGTTGGAAAAGATCTTCTCGTGAGCCGACCGGACCACCAGAGCCCGGGCATCCGTGTCCTTTTCCACCGCGTCGAGCACCTCGATGAATGCGTTGATGAAGTCCGGCCGCAACCGGTTTTCGCCGCTGTTGAGCGTGATCACCGCGACGTGCTCGTCCACCGTGTATTCCACCATCGACATAACAATCTCCTTCGGGACACAGGGTCCCTCTCTTCGGCCCCTTGGAAAAGGGACCTGAATTGTCGTAATTCAAAGAACTAGCACGAAAAAAAAGGGAAAGTCAACCGAAATGACGGATGGAGGGCGGAGGGATGCCGGAGAATGGAAACGGACGGTCCCGGCGAGCGGGACCGCCCGGAGAGCAACGCGGGGGATCAGGTGCAGCAGGAGCCTTCGGTGCTGCAACTCGAGCCGCAGCCCGAACCGAAATCGATGGCCGAGCTGACCCGGAAGCCGAAAGGCGTGAAATCAACCCGGATGGGCTGGACCTTCTGGAGAAAATCGCGATCGACCAGGTACCGGTAGCCGTCGATCTCGAAAACATCGTCAGTCTGTTTGGGCTCGTCCAGAGCCAATGCCAGAGATGGCCCTCCTCATCCGCCTTCGTTCAGGAAAATCCGAATCGGGAGGACCTCCTTATCCTTGAAAAACTCGGTGACCTGTTCGGTCGCCGCGGGGGTAACTTCGAACATAAAATTGCCTCCTTACTGAAAATGAGAATCAGTCCATTTTTACGGACCGTATCAGCAGAGTAGGCACCGTTTCCGAAAAAGTCAACCCGAGGGATCGGAAAAATCGATCCGTTCGCCCCCGGTTCATGGGTCCGGTCAATGCCCATTCAGGCGATCCGCTCGAGGTAATCCCGATAGACGGCCGCGTCCTCCTCTGAAAACAGGACGAAGACCACCTTCTCGATTTCGGGGTGGTCCCGGAGAAACTCGCCGGTGGTGTCCACCGCCACCTTGCGGGCTGCTTCGATGGGATAGCCGTAAACGCCGCAACTGATGGCCGGAAAGGCCACGGTGGCGGCGCCGTGATCGACGGCCAGAGCGAGGCTTTCCCGGTAGCAGGAGGCCAGAAGCCGGGCGTCGCCGGGCTTGCCGCTGTAAACCGGCCCGACGGTGTGGATGACATAGCGGGCCGGGAGGTTGTACCCCTTGGTGATCCGGGCCTCGCCGGTGGGACACCCGCCGATGGTCCGGCATTCGGCCAAAAGCTCGGGGCCGGCGGCCCGGTGAATGGCCCCGTCCACTCCGCCGCCGCCCAGGAGTCGTTCGTTGGCCGCGTTGACGATGGCGTCCACCTGGAGCTGGGTGATGTCGCCCTGGCGGACCTCGATTCGTTCCAGAATGGCTTTGTCCATCTTCAATGGCTCCATAAGCTTGGGCTATAGGTCGTAAAGGGTTTCGTCCCGATGGGGAGCGGCCCGGCGCGAGCCCCCGGCCCGCCGTTTGGCGATCATCTCGAAGGGGTCCTCCGACTCGAGGAGGTCGCCCATTTCGGCCTCGATCTGCTCGGGGTCCTCACCCCGCTCCATCCGGGAAAGGGCCTCCTCCATGCCGCCGCCGAGCTTGAGGCCGGTCATGTCGGTGAGCCGGCGCATGAGGTTGGCCGCCTGCCGGGGGTCTTCCTCGTCAATCCGCTCCGCTTCCCGGCCAAGAACCGCCATGGCCTGCTCCATCTTCGACTCGTCAAAAGGCAGGTCGCCGGCGTCTTCGTTCTCCGAGGCCCGGCCGGTGACGGCAAACAGGGAGACCTGCCGGTCGAGTGCCGGGTTGTCGCATTTCGGGCAGGCCGGCACCTTCTCCGTGTTGATGGTCCGGGAGAAAAAATTGAAGATCGTGTTGCAGTCCTTACAGAAAAATTCGTAGATCGGCATGTTCGCACCCAATCGGAAAAGGCCATAAGTCAATCCATCCATCCCGGTCAAAACGATACATCCCCTTGGCACCGGATGTCAACGCCCGTTTGGCGCGGGATGGTCCCGATTTTGGCCCGCGTCGCCGGCGGCGGTCCGGCAAAGCTCCCCGGCCCGGTAAGAGCTCCGGACAAAAGGGCCGGCGGCGACTTCGGAAAACCCCATCTCCAGCCCCCGCTCCCGCCAGGCCTCGAATTCATCCGGCGGGACGTAGCGCTCGACGGGGAGATGGGCCGAAGACGGCTGGAGATATTGCCCGAGGGTGAGGACGGCGCAGCCGGCCGCCCGGAGGTCCGCCAGGGTCGCCGCCAGCTCGGCCTCGGTCTCCCCGAGCCCCAGCATCAGCCCGGACTTGATCGGCGTCCGGGGGGCGATCCTCCCGGCCCGCTCCAGGAGCTCCAGGGACTGGCGGTAGTCGGCCTCGGGCCGGGCCGTCGGGTAGAGCCTCGGGACGGTTTCGACGTTGTGGTTGCAGACGGTGGGCTCCGCGTCCAGGACGGCTTCGAGCGCCGCCGGGTTGCCCCGGAAGTCCGGGATCAGGACCTCGACCCCGGCGTCGGGAATCCGTCGGCGAATCTCCCGAATCGTCCGGGCGAAGTGATCGGCTCCGCCGTCCGGCAGGTCGTCCCGGGTCACCGAGGTGACCACGACGAATTTCAACCCCATCGCTTCGGCCGCTTCGGCCACCCGGGCCGGCTCCTCCGGGTCGATCGGCTCGGGATGGCCCGCCTGAACGGCGCAGAACCGGCAGTTTCGAGTACAATGGGCCCCGAGGATCAGAAAGGTCGCCGTCCGGTGGGAAAAGCACTCCCAGATGTTGGGGCAGCGGGCCTCCTGGCAGACGGTGTGGAGCTTCCCCGACTCGATGAGCGCCCGGACCCCTTCAAACTCAGGGCCAACGGGCAGTTTCCGCTTGAGCCAGGCCGGCTTTTTCCGG
>CAYNGG010000193.1:0-7763 GCA_964396575.1 uncultured Desulfobacteraceae bacterium
CTCCCTATGGATGGGTCAGGCGGCCCGGACGGTCACGAAAGTGTCGTGCAGGGCTGGGCTGCCGCCGATTTTGTCCATGAGGCTTTCCTGGAGCACGGCATCGGAAACCCCCTTGCCAAAAGACCGGGTGGCCCGGGTGGCCTCATGGCCGAACCCGTGAAGCATGAACACCGCATCCGGGTGCATCAGGTCGGTCACAAAGGCCCTGAGCCGGCCGGTGCCGAGGCTGGATGCCACCTCCACCAGATGGTCGTTTTCAATCCCCAGGGCCTTGGCCCGGTCCACGTTAATCCAGAGGGTGTTTTCCGACAGCCGCTCATTCAGATAGGGATTGTTCTGGGTGGAAATATGAGTGTGGAGCGCGTTGCGGCCGGTGACCAGACGGAACCGGTCGCCTTCGGGCCGATCGACTGATTGGTAGGGCGGAAAGGACTTAAACCCGGCGCCCTCCAGCAATGAGGAAATGAGCTCGATTTTGCCCGACGGCGTCTTGAGCTTCAGCCCGTCCGTCCGATCCCAGAAAATGGGACCGGGTCCGTAAGCCACAAAGCCCTTTTTGTCGAAGTCGTCAATGGTAAAGCCGGTCCCCTCGAGCTGCCACTCGACCAGCTCATCCATCGAGTTGTACGGGAAGTACTGCCCGATGCCCAATCGGTCGGCCAGCCCCTTGATGATCATCGACGATTCCCGGGTGTCGTAACGCGGCGGCACGGCCTGGCGACGGAGAAACATCTGTGGCTTGAGACCGTTGGCCTGCTGGATGGGATCGGTGCGCTCCAGATAGGTCGATTCGGGAAGGATGACATCGGAATACCAGGCGATGTCGCTGTAGTTGATGTCGATGGTGACCACCAGATCGAGCTTTTCGAGCGCTTTTTTATTGAGGTTGGTGTCGGGGATCGACATGAGCGGCTCGAACCGGTTGGCGATGAGCGCCTTGACCGGATAGGGATCCTCATTGAGGATGGCCTGGGGAAGCATCTGGACCACGCCGTGATTGGGGTCGGGCAGGGGCAGATCCGGGGTGCCCACCTTGTCGGCCCGGGGGGCCTCCGGCTTGGGGATCTCCTGCTCGGTGAGCTTCCGGGCGGCCTTGCCCTCTACCTCGCCGGGCCCTTTTTTGAAAAAGAACCCGCCCTTGGCCTCCACCGACCCCATGAGCGTGTTCAGGATCATGATCGAGCGGCGGAGGTAGATCTCATTCTGGCTATGGGCACCCCGGTAGCCGAAGTGGAAGATCACCGAAGGCTTTTCCCGGCTCATCTCCCGGGCCAGATCCAGCATTTCCTTGGCCGGAATCCCGGTCTCCCCCTCGGCCCATTCGGGAGTATAAGGCCGGATGAATTCCTCTAAGTCGGCCAGCCCGTCCACCCATTGGCGGACATAGGATTGGTCGTAGAGATTGTTCTCCAAAATAATGTGAATCAGGGCGTAATTGAGGGCCAGGTCGGTCCCCGGCCGGATCATCCAATACCGGTGAGCCTTGGTGGCGGTCACGGTTACCCTCGGGTCGATGTAGGTCAGCTTCGCCCCGTTTTCCAGCGCGGCCATAAGGTTGTTGACCTCCTTGACGGAGATCGCCTCGAAGATGTTGCGGCCATAAAGGACGATGTGACGGGTGTTCTTGTAGTCCATACTCATCTGGCCGTCGGTATATCCGAACAGAGATCGGCAGGCGGTGTTTACGGAGCCTTTGCAGAGCGCGTCGTGGCTGCCATAGTTGGGTGATCCGAGCGCCTTTAAAAAGGTCTTGGTGACGTGGGTGGCCAGATTGGCCCGCTCGGCCAGGGCCACGCTCTCGGGGCCGTATTGGTCAACGACGCCCTTGAGCTTGTCGGCGACGTAGTCGAGGGCCTCGTCCCAGCTCGCCTTGCGCCAGTTTCCGGAGCCGCGTTCCCCCGAGCGGATGAGCGGCGTCTGAACCCGCTGCTGGTCATAAAGCATCGAAATGCCGGCGGCTCCCCGAGGACAGAGGCTCCCCTCCATCCCGGCCACATGGGGGTTCCCCTCGATCCACCGAACTTGTCCGTCTTTAACCAACACCCGGATGGGGCACCTTACCGAACACATGAAACACAAGCTGTAAACCTCTTTCTCCATGATTTCCTCCGGCCTATATGTATTCGTCAATGAGACAACGACTCATCTACCCATAACAATCCCCCCGCTTTTTAGCAAGATTTATACCATACGATCACCCCCCGGTCCAGGTCAAGCCAGCAAGGGCATATAGATCTTTCTTCCATAATATCAGATTGGTACAGGGCCTTCCGCCGTTTGTGCCGGCCCGAAATCCGGCCTCGGCCGCTTGCCCCGTACACCCAGATGCAAAAAATATGTTGCACCGCAATGTTTTATTTGCATACATCTGATGGTCCGGAGCCCGCGAAAAAACGGTCGGCCCCCTAATTCGCAATATTTTTATTGCACCACTGGGGGAGGTCCGGGCCCGGAGTCGGGGTCGGCAATCGGAGCCTTTACCGCCGGTCAACGGTAACCCGCTGGAATTGAATGGACTCGAAAGAAACGGACCGAAAACACCGACTCCGTGGGTGCGTTGAAAAGATGGCACGCTGCTTGCTATGGGGTAGGCACCACATTGGGGATGCGGTCTGCTCTGTACCCGTGGATCGAATCCAGAGAATGAATCCATCCAACGGAACCAGCAACAGTGAAAGGAGATGAAACGGTGAATCGAACGAAGTTTTTCACGGCTACGGCATTATTGATTGTTCTGTCATTTGTCGCGGTGGCAATGGCGCAGACCGGGTCGGACCTGACGACGCCGGGTATGTCCGAGAAGATGAAAACCGCCATTAACCAGAGCCTGGCCGACGATGCACACGCCGCCCAAACCCGTGCGGTGATCAAGGCCGGCGACGAACCGGGTTTTCTGGGCATTCCCGGAGCCCCGGAGCCCAACGTGATCCTTGGACTGATCTGGGCCATCTGGGTGGGCTGGATTTTCTCGACGGTGGGCGCCTTTGGCGGCATCATGTCCGGTGTGGGTCACATCACCATCTTCGGCCTGGCGGATTACGCCCAAGCCTTCGGCAAGGGGAACCCGGTCAACAATCTGCTCACCGACTCCATCCGTGTCTCCAACCAGTGGATGGTGGGCTTGAGCGGGGTCATTTCCTCATTCAACTACTATAGGATGGGTCGGCTGGTGGCGCCGCTGGGCGTCTGTCTCGCCATCGGCGGCGTGGGCGGCTCGTGGCTGGTGCCGGAGCTGACCGCCGGGAAAATCTCGCTCAAGGATTACATCGGCTACTTCGGGCTCATCGTCTTCATCCTCGGCTTCTTTCTCGTCTATGAGATCACCCCCCAGGGGGCGGCTCGGAAAAAAGAGGCCAAGGCGGCGGCTCAGGCCTTTGAAAAGGCGATGCGGGAAAAAACCGACACCTCAGATCAGGGGGTCAAGATCATCGAGGGGTCCTGGACCTTCATGTGGATCGCCGTTGCGGCGGTAGTTGCATCCGCCCTGTGGATTAACCTGGTGGGCGGCTTGAAGATCGTGGCCTACGTTCTGGTCCTTATCGGCTGGGCGCTTACCTTTATGATCGGCAATATCCGGTTTACCTTTTTCGGTCAGGAATTTCAGTTCAAAGCTTACGTGCCCATGATCGGCGGTATCCTGATCGCGGCCATTGCCTCGTTTATCGGTGTCGGCGGCGGGTTTCTCTACGTTCCGTTTTTGACCTCCGTGGCCGGGCTGCCGATGTTCCTGGTGGCCGGTACCTCGGCATTGTGCGTGCTGGTGGGAATGATCGTCTCGATTTTTTCCTACATGGTGGGAAAGGGCGTCGTGATCGCATGGGGGCTGATCGGCGCGGAGCTGGTGGGGATCTTCATTGGCTCCATGATCGGGCCGCGGACATCCCAATATATTCCGGACAAGGTCTTGAAGATCATCTTTATCGTGCTGGCGTTTTATGTCGGCCTTCGGTACACCACCAAGGGTTTTCTGGGTTTTAGCATTGTTCCGCCGTTCTAAACGGCTGATCCATCGGGTGATCCGGTCCGGCCATGGCGGGAGCGGATCACCCCATTTTCTGAAACAGGGGCTTGAATGGATCCGATCAAATGGCTGCTCACCGCTATCGATCCGGTGCTGATCGCGCCGTATCGGCTGTTCGAAAACCCGATGCTGGGATGGTGGATCGGCACGGCGGTGCTGGCTTTTTGGGCCGTGGTGATCGGCGAGCTGACCCTGGCGGTGGCCTACTTTGTCAACCGACGGGCCGTGGCTGAAAACCATGAGCGGACCCTTTACTACCACGAACAGTCCCTGAAGGCCAAGGGCGCCGGGGATGAAAAGGCGTACAAGGGTATCAACGACCTGGCCAATGACGCCTTCGGGAAATCTTTTTTCCTCCTGGCCGCCATGGGAATGGCTTCTGTCTGGCCGGCGTTTTTCGCGGCGGCCTGGCTCGACATGCGTTTTGGAGAGATCGTGCTCCACCTGCCCGAATGGGCGGGGGGATGGGAGCTGAGCTTCCTGGCGCCGTTCATTATCTTGTACATCGCGATCCGGGTAGGTTATGGCCGACTCAAGCGCCTGGCCAGGCCACCCGTGCCGGCGGCATCACAGCCAAGCGAATCTTGAGTCCATGCGTCTTGGGCGACGGTCGGATGCGGTATTGAATGGGGGCGTTCATGGCGGGTAGCGGAGGGCATGGTCGGCTCCGTGAGAGCCCCGGATGCGCTTTGATGCGTTTTGCGATCTGGGCGCCGGTCGTCTGCACCCTCTTGGTCCCCGCCCCGGCCGCCGCCACCCAGGGACACGGCGGTCCCGAAGGGCTCTATGTTCATCAGCTTTCCCACATCTTTTTCTGCCTGTCCATGGGCATCCTGATCTACTGGCTCCGGGCCATGAAGCTGACCCGGAAGCCCGGCTGGCGGTACATCGGCTACTCGGCCCTTCTGTTTATCCTCTGGTCGGCCGACGCCTTCACGGTCCATCTTTTAGACGAGCAGCTCCTCTCGGTCACCGGGGAGCGGGTGGGGGCCTGGACTTTTCAGATTCACACGGAGCCGGCCGGCTCCCCCCTGGGCATCATCTACTACCTGGCCAAGCTGGACCACCTGCTCTGCTTCCCCGCGATGGTCTGCCTCTATCTGGGGCTCAAGCGCCTCTCCGCCGGGGGCGCGGACGAGCCGACGGCGGGGGATTCGTCGTGACCGTCTCCGCCGTCCCCTTGGTGGCGGTGGACTTGTTGGGCTCCACCGGAATGATCGTCTTTTCCTTCCTCTGCCTGCGCCATATCCGGGCCTTGAGAGGCCGGTTTCCGGACAACCTCATCTGGACCTACCTCCTCTGGGTCTGCCTGGCGCTGGCCACCTTCGCGGTCTCCCGGTCGGTTGGCCACATCCTGAAGCAGGTGCTCGTGGTGGCCGGACAGGGAGCGGCCTGGAGCCGGATTTCGGCGATCAGCGGGACCATCAACACCTTTACCCTGATCATCGTCGCCTCGGTAACCCTTTTTTTTCAGCAGGTCTGGACCATCTGCCGGGAGATCGTCACCGACCGGCAGGCCCTCCGTGAGGCCCACGAAAAGCTCCTCTACCTGAACCAGAACCTGGAGGGGATCATAGCCGAACGGACCGCGGCCCTGGCCCGGTCCGAAAAACAGATGGCCCAGGCCGACAAGCTCGCATCCATCGGACAGCTCTCCTCGGGGGTAGCCCACGAAATCAACAACCCGCTCGGGATTATCCTCGGCTACACTCAGCTCCTGCTCCGGGATGAATCCCCGGAGACCCAGCGATACGAGGACTTAAAGACCATCGAAAAACACGTCCGGAGCTGTAAGACCATCGTCGAGGACCTCCTCAACTTCGCCCGAAGCTCCCGGACTCAAAAAGAGCGGGTGGACGTCCACTCGACGGTGGACGAAATCCTCGACTTCATCCAGCACCACTCGCGCCTCGACGGCATCCGGATCGAGCGGGACTACGACCCCGCCGTGCCCGAGCTGCTCCTGGACGAAAAGAAGATCAAACAGGTATTGATCAACCTGGTCATGAACGCCAAGCACGCCGTGGGCCGGTCGGGGACCATCCGCCTGTCCACCGCCTATGACGAGACGGCCGGTGAGGTCCGGATTTCCGTCCGGGACGACGGCTACGGCATCGAGGAGAAGGATCTTTCCCGGATCTTCGACCCGTTTTTCACCACCAAACCCACCGGCGAGGGGACGGGGCTGGGCCTGTCGGTGAGCTACGGGATCATCACTCACCACGGCGGCGAGATCCGGGTGGACAGCGCCCCCGGCGAGGGCGCGGAGTTCCGGGTGGTGCTCCCGGTTGAATCGTCGGAGGGAAGGAGTCAGTGATGGACCGAACGGTGCTGATTGTCGATGACGAGCCCGATATGCTCCAGCTTTTAAAGCGCAGTCTGGCCCCGGAGCTCGACTGCGCGGTGGAAACGGCCCCCTCCGGGGAGGCGGCCCTTGAGCTCCTGACCCGCCGGCCCGTTGATCTGGTCCTGGCCGATATCAAAATGCCCGGCATGGACGGCCTCGAGCTTTTGGACCTGGTCAAGCGGAGCCACCCCGACCTCACCGTGGTGATGATGACCGCCTTCGGCTCCATTGAAACCGCCGTGGAAGCCATGAAAAGCGGGGCCTACG
Source organism: uncultured Desulfobacteraceae bacterium (assembly GCA_964396575.1). Taxonomy (GTDB): domain Bacteria; phylum Desulfobacterota; class Desulfobacteria; order Desulfobacterales; family JAABSP01; genus CAYNGG01. The sequence continues at coordinate 6,636 of CAYNGG010000193.1, forward strand.
ATTTCATCACCAAGCCCTTTGACCATGACGCCCTGGTGATCCGTCTGGAAAAGGCCCTGGAGCGCAGCCGGCTGCTCCGGGAAAACGAGCGGCTCCGGAAGGTCTGCGGCCAGGGCGACGGCCTCCAGGAATTGGTGGGGAAGAGCGACCCCATGCAGCGGGTCTATGATACCATCCGAATGGTGGCCAAGACCGACCTCACCGTCCTGATCACCGGCGAGTCGGGCACCGGCAAGGAGCTGACCGCCCGGGCCATCCACGCCTTAAGCCCCCGGAAAAACGCATCCTTCGTGGCGGTCAACTGCCCCACCGTCCCCGAGCACATCCTGGAAAGCGAGCTGTTCGGCTATAAAAAAGGCGCCTTTACCCATGCCACCCAGAACCGGATCGGGCTCTTCCAGGAAGCCCACGGGGGAACCATCTTCCTGGACGAGATCGGCGACGTCTCCGCCGCCATGCAGACCAAGCTGCTCCGGGTGCTCCAGGAAAAGGAGATCAAGCCTCTCGGAGACACCCGGTCCATCACCGTGGACGTCCGGATCGTGGCCTCCACCAACCAGGACCTCAAGGAAAAAATCCGCTCCGGCGATTTCCGTGAGGACTTCTACTACCGCCTCAACGTCCTGCCCATCGAGCTGCCCCCGCTCCGGGAGCGGCGGTCCGACATCCCCCTGATCGCCAATCACCTCCTCGCCCGCCATTGCGAGGCCCTCAAAAAGCCGCCCAAGACCATCTCCGCCGACCTCATGGAAGCCCTGGTGGCCCAGCAATGGGAGGGCAATGTCCGGGAGCTGGAAAACGTCCTGATCCAGGGCATCCTCTTTTCCACCGGGGAAACCATCGGTTTGCGGGACGTGGAGCTCGCCGAAAGCCCGGCCACCACCGCCCGGCTGCCCGAGGAAACCCTCCGGCTGGACTACAAGCGGGCCAAGGAAGCAACGCTGAAACGGTTCAACGCCGCTTATATCGGCCATCTCCTCACCGAAAACGACGGCAATGTCTCCCAGGCCGCCCGCCAGTGCGGCCTCGAGCGCCAGTCACTCCAGCAGATCATGCGCCGCTACGGGATTAAGTCGGAAGATTATCGGTCCTGAGGGGGGAGGGGGTGGTTTGTGTGCCGGGCTCGTA
>CAYNGG010000194.1:0-7698 GCA_964396575.1 uncultured Desulfobacteraceae bacterium
GAGAGAGACTTCTTCCGCCGGCGCCGCGTCGGCGGTTTCATCGGGTGGGGTCATGATCCGCTCCTCATCGTTCTACTCGGTCTCGGCGGACGTGCCGCCCATGAGCTGCTTGAGATCGACGATCTGGTCGGATAGCCCGGCCCGCTCGGCCATGGCCATGAGGTTGTGGATCAGGCTCCGGTCCTCGGGGGCGTCGGCCCGGGTCAGAAACCGCGCCAAAGCCGCCGAAAAGGTGAGGTCCCGGATCTCGTCGGTGCCGATCCCGAATTGACTGACAAACCGCCGCATCTGGGAGAAAAAGAACTCCGGGTCGGCGTTGAAAAAGGTCTCCTTGACGTCGCTTAGGGTCTTGCTGCTCGAGACGTACCGATCGACGGTCCGGCCGATGGAAGCCGCCTGGATCACCCGGTCGAAGAAGGCCGCCTCGCCGCCCACGATGTCGATGTTGGCGTGGCGGAGGAACGACCCGAGGATTTCGGCCTGGCTCTTGGCCACATCCCGATGGATCTCGATCTGCTTGAGCTCCACGTCCTTTTCCTTTTCCAGCCGGAGCTTGAACTCTTCGTGCTCCCGGCCCACGGCGTCGAGGAGCTTCATGGCATTGGCCTTGCTCTCGATCCCCTTGGCCTCGGCCTGAAGCTTTATCTCGAGGGCCTTGGCCTCGGCGGTGCCCTTCTCCTCGATGACCCGGGCTTCGGCCCGGCCCTTTTCCTCAATGAGCTCGTAGTTGGCCCGATCCACCCGGACCTGGGCCAGGCCCTCGGCGGCCTTTTCGGCGGTGGCGGCGTCGGCCAGGGTCGTTTTGGCGTCGGCCTTGCTGACGGCGGCCTTCTGGTAGGCCTCGGCCTCGATGACCGTCTCTTCGGCCTTCAGCTCGGAGACCTGGCGGGCGGCTTCGGCGGCCTTGACCGAAGCGTACATTTCTTCGTCAGCCTTGATCTCGGCGGCCTTCCGGGCCGCTTCGGCTTCCTTGGTTCGGGTGACCAGAGCCTCCTCGCCCACGGTCTCGGCTTCGGTGAGAGTCACCCGCTTTTTCCGGTCGGCATCGGCAAAGGCTTGAGTGTCTTTGATCCGCTCCTGCTCCTCGACGACGGTCTTTTCCACCATCACCCGCTCGCGGATCACGTTCTGGATGTTCTTCTTTTCCACCTCGAGGGCCTTGTCCTTTTCGATCCGGGCAAGCTCGACGATCCGCTCCCGCTCGGTGGCCTCGACCAGCCGGTCCTTTTCCACCCGCTCGGTCTCGATGGCGTCGGTCCGCTCCTTGTTCTTCCGGGCCACGATGATCTGCCGGTCCCGGTTCTGCTCGGCCACCTGGAGGTCTTCGTCGGTGACGATCTTGGCGGTCTCCGACTTGAGCCGCTCCTCGTGACGGATTTTCTCCGTCTCGGCCTCCTCACGGGCCTGGACCGATTCGATCTCCCGTTTCTGCTTGCTTTCGGCTTCGGCGAGCTGGCGGTTGAGCTCGAGGACCGCCTCTTTGCCCTCGACGTCCTGCTGGGTGATCACCTTTTCCCGCTCCCGACGGATCTGGTTGGCCAGGATCTGCTGCCGGGAAGTCAGCTCGGTGATCTTCTTGATGCCCTCGGAGTCGAGGATGTTCTCCGCGTCGAGCATGTCCACCGGGGTCTGCTCCAGAAAGTCGATGGCCGCGTCATCCAGGACAAAGCCGTTCAAGTCGGTGCCGATGACGCGAAGGATCTGCTCCTTGAACTGCTCCCGGGAGTTGTAGAGGTCCACGAACTCGAAATGCTTGCCGACGGTCTTGAGGCCCTCGGAGAACTTGGCCTCGAAGAGCTCGCGAAGCGCCTCGATGTGGGAAGCCCGCTCGCAGCCGATGGACTGGGCGACCTTTAAAACGTCGGTGGGGGTCTTGTTGACCCGGACGAAAAAGGCGACCTTGATGTCGGCCCGCATGTTGTCCTTGCAGATGAGCCCCTCGGACCCGCGCCGGTCGATGGTCAACCGTTTCACGGAGATGTCCATCAGCTCCATCTTGTGGACGATGGGAAAGACGAAAATCCCCTCGAAGGCCACCTGGGTTCCCCGGAAGCCGTTTCGGATCAAGGTCTTGCCCTGTTCCACCTTCCGGTAGAACTTGGCCAGCAGGGCCAGAACCCCGAAGCCGGCGATGACAATGAAAATGACTACGGTGCTGACGGCATACCCGAACATGAGCTGTCTCCTTTAGTGGTTGGGGTGCAAGGCCAAAAGGCTAATCGGTATAGGGCTCCACGAAATAGATCCCCGCCTCCGGGTCCTCGTCATAGATCAGGACCCGGTCCCCCTTGACGACGACGGTGTCCGGGGACCCGGTCCGGGCCTGGACCACGATGGGAACCCCGGCTGTCTCGATCTCCACGGTCCCGAAGTCGTGGGTCACCTCGGAAGTGGACGCCACCGCGACGCGGTAGAGGATCTTGTCATGGGTTTCAGTGGCGAACAGCGGCCGGAGCGGCCGGGTGATCAGACCGGTGATGACCAGAGCGACGATCAGGTTGGGCACCAGGAGAACCAGCGCGATGACGAGATCGTCCGACGGGTTGAAATAATGGTTGGCCAGGATCGAAAAGAACCAGCCGCTCATTACGAGGATGCTCAGGGTGACGATGAAGGGGATATTGCCGATGTTGAGAAGCTGGAGCAGGGGGCTGAAAAAGCCGCCGGCCTCATCCACCTCCATGTCCGGGACCAGGGAGTCGAACAGCTCGATGTCGGCGGCTCCCAGGATGAGGGTGATCCAATAGACGAGCAGCAGGATCAGGAGCACGGTAAACGGCAGGGTGATGGGTGAGACACAAGCCTGAAGGAACGCCTCCATGGTTGTCTCCTTGTGAAGTGCTGAGTGCTGTCCGCGATTTTAGATTTTAGATTTTAGATTTTAGATTTAATCATCAATCATCAATCACAAATCATCACTGCTCTTTTACCCTATCTGTTTTTCTTTTGCAAGGCCGGCGGATGTCTGCTATATTAAACGGCCATTGTAGCGATGGCGCTCAACCCAACCGCGACGACGGAGACACATCCATGCCAATCAGCAAAGAGCTTTTAGACATTCTGGCCTGTCCCAAGTGCAAAGGGGATATCTACTTGAACGAGCAGGGGGACGGTCTCATCTGCGACCACTGCAAGCTCCTCTACGAGATCCGGGATGATATCCCCATCATGCTCATCGACGAAGCCCGGCCCCTGACCGAATGAGCCGGCCCCGGCCGGCGCCCCCGGCCAAGCTCGTCATCGGCTTTTTCACCGCCGACCGGTCCATCCTGGCCCCGGCGGTTGAAGCGCTGACCGGGCGGTTCGGCCCGGTGGACACGGTGGGGCCCTGGCTGCCTTTCGATCAGACCGACTATTACGCGGCCGAGATGGGAACCCCGCTCCACCGGCGGATGACGGCCTTTTCGACCCTCATCCCCCAGGAGACCCTTCCGGCCGTCAAGCACGCGGCCAACGAGGTCGAATCGGCCTTCCGACGGGACGGCCGCCGGCGGATCAACATCGACCCCGGCTATCTTGTCCATGAACGGTTCGTATTGGCCACCGGCAAGAATTTCAGCCACCGGATCTACCTGGGCGACGGGATCTACGCCGACCTGACCCTGATTTACACCCGGGGGGCCTACCAGCCGCTGCCCTGGACCTATCCCGATTATGCCGACGGCCGGATGCGCCGGTTCCTCGGCCTGATCCGGGAGAAATACACCCATGATTTAAAGGAGGCGCCGACCGCCCCATGATCCGGAGCATGACCGCTTACGCCGCCGCCGAGCGGACCACGGACGAGGACCCCGGCCGGACCGTCGGGATTGAAATTCGCACCTACAACAGCCGGTATCTTGATCTTACCCTCCGCCTTCCGCCGACCTGGTCGGCCCTGGAAGACCGTCTTCGGCGCCTGGTCTCCGAATCGGTGACTCGCGGACGGGTGGAGGTGAAGCTCCAGGTCCGGGAGCCGGCCGCGGCCGACGTCGGGCTCGAGGTGGACACTGATCGGGCCGACGCCTGCCATGCCGCCCTGTCAGCCCTCCGGGACCGCTACGGACTCCCCGACCCGATCACCCTGAGCCTTCTGACCGGCTTCGGCGGGGTCATCCGGCCGGTCGAGACTGAACGGGACCCGGAGGCGATCTGGCCGGCCGTCCGGGAGACGGCCGCCGCGGCCCTGGCCGACCTCCAGGCCATGCGAACCCGCGAGGGGGAGTTTCTCGCCGCCGACATCTCGGCCCGCCTGGCCACCGTGGAAGCGACGGTCGCCGCCATCGAGGCTGGCTCCGAGGGGCTTTTGGAGATCTATCGGGACCGACTCCAGGCCCGGATCGAGGCCCTGACCGGCGGGCTCATCGATATCGACCCGGACCGGATCGCCCAGGAAGCCGCCGTTCTGGCCGACCGGAGCGACATCACCGAAGAGATCACCCGGACCCGGAGCCATATCGATCAGCTCCGATCCCTCATGGCCGGCACCGAGCCGGCCGGCCGAAAGCTCAATTTTCTGCTCCAGGAGCTCAACCGGGAATTCAACACCATGGGCGCCAAGACGGGCAAGGCCGCCGTCTCCCATCAGGTGGTGACCGCCAAGGCGGAGCTGGAAAAAATCCGGGAGCAGATCCAAAACATCGAATAGGAGTCAAAACATAATGGATGGGTCAAAATCCAAGTGGGCAGGGAGAATGGAGCCCTTACTCTTAAACGTCGGGTTCGGCAGCACCGTGGTGGCCGACCGGGTGATCGGGATCATCCCCCCGCACTCGGCCCCCATCAAGCGCCTGAAGGACGAGGCCCGGGACGCCAGCCGCCTGGTGGACGCCACTCACGGCCGGAAAACCCGGTCGGTGATCATCATGGACAGCAATCACGTCGTCCTGTCCGCCATCCAGGCCGAAACCATGGCCCAGCGATTCATTCAGCTCAAGGAGCGGGATGGGGGCGGTGATGAGGCCAAAAGCTGATCCCATGACCGATCGCGGCCACCTCTTCGTCGTCTCCGCCCCTTCGGGTGCCGGGAAATCGACGCTCTGCAACGCCGTCCGGGAGCGTTTCCCGGACATCCATTACTCCGTCTCGGCCACCACCCGCCCCCCGCGTCCGGGCGAGACCGACGGCGTTGACTACCATTTCGTCACCGAGGCCGAGTTTCAGGAGGGGATCGAGCGCGGCCGGTGGGCTGAGTGGGCCGTTGTCCACGGGAACTACTACGGCACCTCCGCCGAGGGGCTCCGGGAGACCCTCGAGGCCGGAGCCGATATCCTCCTCGACATCGATGTCCAGGGGGCGAAACAGATCGTCGAGCGGTTCCCCGAGGCGGTGACCATTTTCATCATGCCCCCCTCACTGGAGACGCTCCGGGAGCGGATGACGAGCCGGGGCACCGACTCACCGGAGGTGATCGACCGCCGGGTGGACAACGCCCGGGCGGAGATGGCGGCCCGGGACCGGTACCGGCACGTGATCGTCAACGACAATCTTCCCGATGCCAAGGCGGCCATCCTCGAGATCGTCGCCCGAGCCCGTCGGGACGACCCGGCCGGAGGCTGACCCATGACCCGGCCGAAGGATGAGGAACATATCCACGGCGTTCATCCGGTGACCGAAGCCCTCCGGGCCGGCCGCCGCCGGATCATTCGGGTTTACATCCACGCCCGCCGGGGGCGCCCGTCGGCCCGGCTCACTGAGTTGGCTGATGCGGCCGTGGCCGCCGAGGTCCCGGTCGAGACGGTCTCCGCCGACACCCTGGCCGCAATGGCCGGGACCGACGCCCATCAGGGCGCCGTCGCCCGGGTCAGCCTCCTGCCCTTCGTGGATCCCGAGGACCTCCGGACCAGCCCGGCTCCGTTTCTGTTGATCCTCGACAGCCTCGAAGACCCCCAGAACGTCGGAGCCCTTATCCGGACCGCCGTCTGCGCCGGAGTCGATGGGGTGATCATCCCCAAGGACCGGGCCGCTCCGCCCTCGCCGGCGGTCTCCCGAGCCTCGGCCGGGGCCCTCGAGCACGTCCGGTTGGCCCGGGTGACCAACCTTGCCCGGACCCTCGAGGCCCTCAAGTCATCCGGGGTCTGGCTGGCCGGCCTGGACCGGACCGAGGGCGGCGACATCTATGCGGCCGACCTCACCGGGGCCTTGGGGCTGGTGATCGGCGGGGAGCGGCGGGGACTCCGACCCCTGATCCGGAAGCACTGTGATTTCCTGATATCCATCCCTCAGATGCGGACCGTGGACTCCCTGAACGCCTCGGCCGCCGGCGCCATCGCCCTTTACGAATCGGTCCGGCAGCGGCTGAACATCCCATAACCCAGCGGGCCGACATCCACTAAAGACCTCCGAGGTTTCCAAATGTTTGGAAACCTCGGAGGTCTAAGTCGCCCCTTAAGACAGACGGAAAGGACCTCACAACATGGCGAAACGGATCACCCGACGCAAGGACGGCACCCTCTCAGTGCCGGATGAGCCCATCATTCCATTCATCGAAGGCGACGGGATCGGCCCGGACATCTGGCGGGCGACCCGGATCGTTCTGGACGCCGCCGTGGCCGGGACCTCAGGCGGCCGGCGCCGGATCGAATGGCTGCCGGTCCCGGCCGGCGAGTCCGCCCACGCCGAGACCGGCCAGTGGCTCCCGGACAGCACCCTCGAGACCATCCGGACCCACCACGTGGCCATCAAGGGGCCGCTGACCACCCCCGTGGGCAAGGGCATCCGGAGCTTAAACGTCACCATCCGCCAGAAGCTCGACCTCTACGCCTGCGTCCGGCCCGTCCGCTACATCCCCGCCGTCCCCAGCCCCATGAAGCACCCCGAAGGGATCGACATGGTGGTCTTCCGGGAGAACACCGAGGACGTTTACGCCGGAATCGAATGGGCCGCCGGGAGCCCCGAGGCCCGAAAGGTGATCGACTTCCTCGACGCGGAGATGGGCGTCTCCCTGCCCGGCGACACGGGGATCGGGGTCAAGCCCATCAGCGAGACCAACACCCGGCGCCTCGTGGCCCGAGCGGTCGCCCACGCCATCGCCCATGGACTGCCGTCGGTGACCCTCATGCACAAGGGCAACATCATGAAGTTCACCGAAGGGGCCTTTGCCACCTGGGGCTATGCCGTCGCCGCCGAAGAATTCGGGGACCGGACCCTCACCGAAGCCCAGCTCTGGGATGACCACGGCGGGACCGTGCCCCCCGGCAAGGTGGTCATCAAGGACCGGATCGCCGACATGCTCTTCCAGCAGGTCCTGCTCCGGCCCGAAGAGTACCACGTCATCGCCACCCCCAACCTCAACGGCGACTACCTCTCCGACGCCCTGGCCGCTCAGGTGGGCGGGCTCGGGATGGCCCCCGGCGCCAATATCGGCGACGAGTGCGCCGTCTTCGAAGCCACTCACGGCACCGCCCCCAAGTACGCCGGCCTGGACAAGGTCAACCCCGGCTCCCTCATCCTTTCCGGGGCCATGATGCTGACCCATCTCGGCTGGGACGAAGCCGCCGAAGCCGTCCGGAAGGCCGTGGCCGCCGCCATCGTCGCCGGCCGGGTCACCTACGACCTCGCCCGCCAGATCGACGGCGCCACCGAGGTCTCCTGCTCGGCCTTTGCCGAGGCGATTGTGGGGGAGATGGGGTAGGCGGTAGATAAGTGCTGAGTGCTGAGTGCTGAGTGCTGAGGACTGAGGGGCGCCGGTTGTAGGGACAGGGCAGGCACGGGGGCCTG
>CAYNGG010000195.1:0-7674 GCA_964396575.1 uncultured Desulfobacteraceae bacterium
GCACGCTCCGCCCCCCGGCAGACCCGGTGGACGGCCCAATCGAGGATCACCCGGGGGCTCATGCCGCTGGATTTAAGCCTTCGATCCGCCTCCGACAGGCACCCGAGCGCCGCCACCAGCTCATCGACGGTGAACCGCCCGGCACTCTGGAGGGCGAGGTAGATCGGGTAGGGGCTCCGTCCGGCCGCGGCCATGGTGAGATCGGTGCTCGGCTTTTTGGGCTTGGCCTTTCGGCCCTTGGCTTTCGGCTTCCCCCCGGCGGACTCGCCGTCGGTCAGCGTCGTCTCCCAGCCCTCGATGATCGCCAGAAGGGTCTCGTCGTGCTTTCGGATCTCCGGCAGGACCGTATCCTGAAAGTGAGGGTAGGGCATGGACGGGTTCCAGGCCCGGCCGGCGGGACTGTCCAGAAATCCCCGGACGGCGATGAGGCGGCGGACCTGGTTGGCCACCGCCGTCAGGACCTGAAGGGGGAAAAACCCGGCGGACAGGAGGGAGTCCACATAGAAGAGCGCCGCTCCGACGTCCCGTTCAGCCACCGCTCCGGTCAGCGCGTAAACCGGGTCCTGGCGGGTTCGGCTCAAGAGGGCCGAGACATCTTCGGGGGTGATTCGGTTCCGGTCTCCGACGAAGTGGACCAGCTTTTCCAGGCTGGACAGGAGGGTTCGGAGGTCGAGGCCGATCCGGTCTTCCATGGCCCGCCGGGCGGCGGGGTCCAAACGCTTGCGGTGCCGGCCGAGGATCTCCTGGAACCGCTCGGAAATCACCGCCTCCCGGGCCGCCCGGTCGGCCTTCCGGTTGCTGGTGGGCAGGGAGCAGTCCACGGCCGTGCCGTGCTCGGTGATGACTTTGTAAAGGCTCCGCCGGCGGTCGATGATTTCGGCGGTGATGACCAGGTGATGACCCTCGGGGATGCCGGCGGCAATGGCCCGCTCGAGGTCGGCGGTTCGATCCTGGGGGGCGGTGGGAGTCAGGTCGTGCTCCCGGCAGTAGGCGATCAGCTCGACCAGCCACTTGCCGTCCTCGATGATCCCCTCGTCGGCGGACAGGGCCGGCGGCGGCTCAGGGCCGTCGGGGAGGTCGGTGAGCGCCAGCTTGCGCTTCCCCAGAAGCGCCATGAGGTGCCGGGACGCCTTTTTGGGGTCCCTCGCCGCCCAGGCATCCCGGGCCTTGGCGAGAAAGGCCGAATCGTCCCGGCGGGACTCGAAGAGCCGGCTGTCGGTGAGGGCCACCACCTTCTTGCCGGCCATGAGGGAAAAGGTGCTCACCCGCTCGATGGCTTCGTGGACGTTGTCCCCATCCACCGTCTCCAAACCGAACCCCCGGTCCTCGGGCGGGAGGATCGCGTCGAGGAGCCGGTCAAGGGCCGACTTGTAGAGGACCTCCTCACCGTAAATAAGATAGATGGGGGAAAACCGGCCCGCCTTCAGATGATCGGCGAGTCCCCTGTAAGCGATCTCAGCCACGGGCCCGCCGCTCCAGATATGCCCAGAGGCCGGCCGCGGCCAGGGCGAAGAGGCCGCCAATGAGCTGGGAGATGGAGATCGTCCCGAAAAAGAAGTGGCCCCGGAAATCCGCCCGGAAGATCTCGATGATCCCCCGGCTGATGCCGTAGAGGATCACGTAGGTCAGAGCGGTCTGGCCGCTGAAGCCCTTGCGGGTCCGGGTGAGCCAGAGGATTCCGAAGATCGCCAGGTTGGCTCCGGCCGAGTAGAGCTGAGTGGGATGGATGGCGATGCCGGGCGGAGCCAGGGTTTGGGGGTGAGTGAAGGTGACCGCCCAGGGGAGGTCGCAGGTCTTGCCGAAACAGCAGCCGGCGAAAAAGCAGCCGATCCGGCCCAGGAAATGGCCGAAGGCCATGGCCGGGGCGAGGATGTCCAGGGTCTTCCAAAGGGGCATGGCCTGACGCTTCAAATAGACGGCCACCGTGATCAGGGCCCCGATGAAGCCGCCGTAAAAGACGAGTCCGCCGTTCCAGATCTTGAAGATTTCCAGGGGGGATTCGAGAAAGGTCGAGGGTGTCGTCAGGACGTAGAAAACCCGGGAGCCGACGATGGCGGCAATCAGGATGAAAAAGCAGAGATCGGTGATCCGCTCCGGGGACTGACCCAGGCGCCGGGCCTCGGCCTTGGCGATGGCAATTCCCACCATAAACCCCAGGGCGATGAACAACCCGTAGGTGTAAAGCGAGATGCCGCCAATCTGAAAGAGAACGGGATACATAAGCTCAATCGGGCATCTTGTTGAAGAGGAGGTGAACCGCGAAGATCGTCACCCCCACGGTAATGGCGCTGTCGGCCACGTTGAACGCCGGCCAGTGGAAGCGTCCGGCGTACACATCGAGAAAGTCGATCACCTCACCGAACCGGATTCGGTCGATCAGGTTGCCGATCGCTCCGCCGAAGATCAGGGCGAACCCGGCGCGGAGCCACGGGTGAGTCGGCGGGGTCCGGCGGTAGAAATAGAGGACCAGGATCGCGGCCAGGGATGAGACGGCCACGAAGACCGCTCGCCTGAGCAGCCATCCCCCGTCGGCCAGAAGCCCGAAGGCACCGCCGGGATTCCGGATGTGGGTGATGCTAAAACATCCGGGGATGACCGGGATGATCTCGTAGCGCTCGACGGCGGCCAGGATGATCGCCTTGGTGACCTGATCGGCGGCCACCACCGCGCCGGCGATGGCCGCGAGCCGGCTGTATCTCCCCGTTTCCGGTTCGCTCATCTTATCCGCCCGTCGGCGTGGCGGCCAGGGCCGCCTCACACCGCCCGCAGATGCCGGGGTGATCGGTTAGGGTTCCCACCGAGGGGTCGTGGACCCAGCACCGTTCGCATTTGGCCCCTTCGGCCGGCGCGATCCCGATGGACAGCCCCTCGATTTCCCGGGCCGTTTGAGCATCGGCCGGGGGCGACTCCGCCAGCCGGACCCGGGAGACGATGAAGAGTCCGCGGAGGTCGTCGGCCAGCTCGGCCAGAAGACCGCTCAGCTCGGGGTCGGCGGCGTGGAGCGTCACCTCGGCGTCCAGGGAATGGCCGATGGTGTGAGCGGTTCGGGCCGTCTCGAGGGCTCGGGTGACCTCGCCGCGCACCGCCAGGAGCCGCTCCCAGCGTTCCGCCAGGGCCGGGTCCCGCCAGGTCTCCTCGGCCTCGGGCAGAGCGGTCAGGTGAACGCTCTCGGCCTTGTCCGGCCGGTCGGGCATGTATGCCCAGACCTCTTCGGCGGTGAAGGGGAGAATGGGGGCCATAAGCCGGACCAGGGTGTCCAGGATGTCGTGCATGGCGGTCTGGGCGCTCCGCCGGGCCGGGGAGTCGGCCGGGGAGATGTAGAGCCGGTCCTTGAGGACGTCGAGGTAGAAGGCCGAAAGGTCTAAGGTGCAGTAGTTGTAGAGCGCATGATAGATGGTATGGAGCTCGTACCGGTCGTAGGCCCGGCGGCTTTTTTCGACCAGGCTGACGAGAGTGTGGCGCATGTACCGGTCCAGCTCGGTCATGGACTCGGCGGAGACGGCGTCGCGAGCCGGGTCGAAGTCGAAAAGGTTGCCCAGGATGAACCGGCAGGTGTTTCGAATCCGGCGATAGGCGTCGCTGAGCTGCTTCAGGATGATTTCCGAGATCCGGATGTCGTCGCGGTAGTCGGTGGCCGAGACCCAGAGCCGGAGAATCTCGGCGCCGAACCGGTCGATCACCACGCGAGGGGCCACGACATTGCCTAATGATTTGGACATCTTCCGCCCGGCCTCGTCCACCACGAAGCCGTGGGTGAGGACCGCCTTGTAAGGGGCCTTTCCCCGGGTTCCCACGGCGGTGAGCAGGGAGCTGTGGAACCAGCCCCGGTGCTGATCACTGCCCTCGAGATAGAGGTCGGCGGGCCAGTGGAGGGTCTCACGAGCTTCAAGGACCGCCGCGTGGCTCACCCCGGAGTCGAACCAGACGTCGAGGATGTCGGTTTCCTTTCGAAAGGCGGTCCCCCCGCAGGCCGCGCAGGTGGTCCCCGCCGGGAGGAAATCAGCGGCCGGCTTTTCCAGCCAGACGTCGGCGCCGTGCTCGGCGAAGAGGTCGTGGATGTGCTCCACGATGGCCTCGTTGATCATCAGCTCACCACAGCCCTCGCAGTAGAGGACCGTGATGGGGACTCCCCAGGCCCGCTGCCGGGAGACGCACCAGTCCGGCCGGTTCTCGATCATCCCGTAGATCCGGTCCCGCCCCCAGCTCGGAATCCATTCGACCCGGTCGATCTCGGCCAGCGACTTCCGGCGGAGCCCGGTGTCGTCCATCGAGATAAACCATTGGGGCGTGGCCCGGAAGATCACCGGCCGCTTGCAGCGCCAGCAGTGAGGATAGGAGTGGCTCATGGTTTCCTCGGCCAAAAGGGCGCCCACTTCCTTCAACCGGGCGTTGATCCCGGGGTTGGCTTCGAAAACCTGCTGGCCGGCAAAAAACCCAACAGCCTCGGTGAACCGGCCCTCATCGTCAACGGGGCTGTAAACCTCAAGGCCGTATTCGAGGCCCACCTCGTAGTCTTCGCGGCCGTGACCGGGAGCGGTGTGGACGCAGCCGGTGCCGGCCTCCAGGGTGACGTGATTCCCGAGGATCAGGAGGCTTTCCCGGTCATAGAGCGGGTGGCGGCAGCGCTTCCGCTCCAGGGCCGTCGGGTCGATCTCGGCGAGGATCTCGTAGTCGCTGATCCCGAAGGCGGTCATACAGGCGGGGATCAGGTCCCGAGCCAGGATCAGGGCCTCTCCGTCGCTCACCCCCACGACGGCGTAAGCAAAGGATGGGTGGAGGGCGATGGCGAGATTGGCCGGGATCGTCCAGGGGGTGGTGGTCCAGATCACCACCGACGCCGACCGGCCGGCCAGGGCCGGGACCGCGTCGGACAGGTCGTCGATCAGGGGGAACTTGACGTAAATCGAGGGGGAGCTTTCGTCGTAGTATTCGATCTCGGCTTCGGCCAGGGCGGTCTGGCAGGAACAGCACCAGTAGATCGGCTTTTTGCTCCGAAAGAGGCTCCCCTCCAGAGCGAACCGGCCGCACTCCCGGGCGATGATCGCCTCATAGTCGTAGCTCATGGTCAGGTAAGGCCGCTCCCACTCCCCCATAACCCCGAGGCGCTTGAACTCCTCCCGCTGAACGTCGATGAATTTTTCAGCATAGGCCCGGCATCGCCGGCGGATTTCAGCCTGGGTCATCTCCCGCTTTTTCTCCCCGAGCTCCTTGTCCACGTTGTGCTCGATGGGGAGCCCGTGGCAATCCCAGCCCGGAACGTAAACCGCGTCGTAGCCGGCCATCTGCCGGGACCGGACGATGATGTCCTTTAAGATCTTGTTCAGGGCCGTGCCGATGTGGATATGACCGTTGGCATAGGGGGGGCCGTCGTGGAGAATGAATCGGGGCCGCTCCTCAGACCGGGAGGTCCTCCGGATTCGGTGGTAGAGGCCCGCCGTCTCCCAGGCGGAAAGCTGCTCGGGCTCGCGCCGGGCGAGATTTGCCTTCATGGGGAACCGGGTCTTGGGAAGGTTCAGGGTCTGTTTATAATCCATTGCATCCTCCGAGGGTTTCGGTCATTGTCCACATCCCAAATCACGGAATGTAGCCGGAAACGGGGGGCTCTGTCAAGGAAATGAAACGCTTCACGCCCCCCGGTCTCGCGGCAGAGGGCGGTGACCCGCCCGGCCAAGACCTGTCTTGATGATTTAACGCAAGACCCCAAGACGCGGAGCCGCGGAGTTTTTTATCCTCTGCGTCATTGCGGCCCGGCGTCTCTGCGTTATCTTCATGATTTTGTAATACATGTCTTGTCCTCTTTTGGGGATTGAATTAGAATGCCCGTCCGTGAGCGGGGGAATTTGTCATTGTGCCGCCCATGGAGTTTGTGTATGCTGACCGGATTGATGCGATTCCACTTGCCGGAATCGCCAACGACATCGCGCCGCCGGAGCCACGCCGCCGCGTGGGTCCAAACATGAGGATGGAGCATGGAAAAGGTCAATATCGCCGAAAAGTTCCGCGTCTTCGACAAATACTGGCAATCGAAGGTGGTTTCCGATTTCAACGGCCAGTCGATCAAGCTCTCTAAGCTTAAGGGGGAGTTTGACTGGCACTATCACAAGGGCGAAGACGAGCTGTACCTGGTGCTCAAGGGCCAGATGATCATCCAGTTCCGCGGCAAGGAGGTCTCCCTCAACGAGGGCGACCTGTTTATCGTGCCGGGGGACGTCGAGCACCGCCTCATCGCCCGGGAAGAGGCTCATATTCTGATGATCGACCCCCGGTCCACGTCCAACTCGGAGCGGACCGAAAAGGACATGTCGGCTCCGTTTCAGACGGGTGACGCGACCATCGAGGAATCCGAAGAGTGACCGAATCCGACCGGAAACGCCCCATGCCCCGGGTGACCATCTACACCGATGGCGGGTGTATCGACAACCCGGGGCCGGGGGGCTACGGCGCCGTGCTCATCTACGGAAAAAACCGCAAAGAGATCGCCGGCGGGTACCGGCGGACCACCAACAACCGGATGGAGCTGACCGCCTGTATCGAGGGGCTCGAGGCCCTCAAATACCCCTGCCGGGTGACCATCCACAGCGACTCCCGGTACGTGGTTGACGGGATCGAAAAGGGATGGGCTAAACGCTGGCGGGGCCGGGGCTGGATGCGAAACGACACCGACCCGGCCCGGAACGCCGATCTCTGGAACCGGCTCCTCGACCTCTGCGGAACCCATCAGGTGACTTTCCAATGGGTCCGGGGCCATGCCGGAAATCCTGGAAACGAGCGGTGCGACCAGATTGCCACCAACGAGGCCCGCCGGTCAAACCTCCCGGCGGATACCCTTTACGAGCGGGGCCGGACCGACGGGATGGACGCCGTGAAAGGGGCCAACTGAGCGCCATGGAGATCCACTTCGTCGAGGCCCGGGACCTCCCGGACCTCTGGTTTCAGGCCGTTCACGATATCCTCGATCGGGGGCGACGCTTCACCATCGATCAGGGATCCTACGCCGGGTCCACCCGGCTGGAATACGACTATTTTCTCGGCCGGGTCCGGCACCCGGCGACGGAGCCGCTGATCCCGGACATCCCCCCGAGCTGCGGCATCCCCAATCCGGTGGCGCCGGATTTCATCTACGGCGGCCCCGGCCATGAGCGGTCCTATCTCGAATACCTGATGACCCCGCACAAGTCCCCGGACGAATCCTACACCTACGGCGAGCGCCTCACCCGGACCCCCTTAACCGACGAGGTCCTGGCCTGGTGGCGGGCGGATCACCGGGAGATTGTCAACCGGCGGGAGCTGGACGGGCGGGCGGTTTTCGAGGAAAACGGCCGGATCTACATCAACCAGATCGAATGGGTGATCCAGACCTACCGGCGGGGCGGCCATCGGAACAACCAGATGGTCCTCCAGGTGGCCCGCCCGGCGGACGCGGTCCTCAAAGACCCCCCCTGCCTTCGCCAGATCGACACCCGGATTCAAGACGGTCGGCTCATCTTCTTTGTCTATTTCCGGTCCTGGGACCTCTGGGGCGGGATGCCGGCCAATTTGGCCGGGATTCAGACCTTGAAATCTTACATGGCCGGGGAGATCGGGGTGGCCGACGGGGAGATGGTCGTGGAGAGTAAGGGGCTGCATCTTTACGGTTACGCCGAGGAGCTGGCCCGGCTCCGGTGTCTGAAATGA
>CAYNGG010000196.1:0-7611 GCA_964396575.1 uncultured Desulfobacteraceae bacterium
CGGCGGCGGCATGGCCGGCGGCCCGAACCCTGAGCGCCCCGGCATCGGAACCCTGATCGAGACTCTCCCCGTCGAAGATGTTGACGACGCCGAGACCGCGGATCTGGTTTACATGCGGGAAGAGGAGAAGCTCGCCCGGGATCTCTACACGGCCTTTTATGAGATCTACGACTACCGCGTTTTTGAGCGGATCGCGGCAAGCGAGGCGCGTCATACGGAAGCCATCAAGGCGGTCCTCGACCGGTATGGGATTGCCGACCCCATCACTGATGACACCCCCGGCGTCTTTGCCGATGCGACCCTTCAAACCCTTTACGATCAGCTTCTGGCCCAGGGGAGCGCCTCGCTCGTGGATGCCCTGACCGTGGGCGCCACCGTGGAGGATGTTGACATCGCCGATCTCATGGACGGTCTCACCCGGACCGATAACGAGGACATCCGGACCGTCTATCAGAATCTCCTGAAGGGCTCCGAAAACCATCTCCGGGCGTTCACCTCGGTGCTGACTGCTTATGGAGCGACCTACACGCCCCAGTACATCGACGTGGCGGTCTATGACGAGATCCTGGCCGAGCCTCACCGGCGGGGGCCGGTGGATGCCGACGGCGAGCCCCGTTTCGACCGGGAAGACCGCCCTCAAATGGGTCCGGCCGGCGGCCGGGGCCGAGGGATCTTCTGCGAGCCCCCGATGATCGATCCCGACATCCCGGTTGACGACGCCGCTGATGACCTCTTGACCCGAAACGGCGGCGGTGGCGGCGGCCACGGTCCGGGTGACGGCTCCGGCCGAGGGGGAAGCGGTCCCCGGGACGGCTCCGGGAACGGCTCCCGAACCGGAGACTGCCCTTATGACGCAGCGGACGCCGGTTTGACGCCCCTTGTGTCCTGAGATAAGTTCACTCTAAGCGGATGCCGGCCGCCCCCGAAGGCTCAGCCTTCGGGGGCGGTTGTCGTTTTGGCCCCGCCACCGCTCCGAATGATTGACAAAACCGGCCCGTTGTCATAGTAAATAAGGGAGATAGGGATGAACTGGAAGCGATGCAAGAGGCGATTGAGCGCGATTGCCGCCGGACGGATATAAAAAGGAAAGCACAATGCGCTCATGGACCTGATAAGCCGGAAAAGCCGGGGGGCCAAGGTACTGCATATCGGACCCTCTGGCGCATAAAGGAGATTGAATGACTCAGACAAACGATCATTTGTATGTCCTTTGGACCTCCGCTGACCGCGAGGTGGCCCTGAACATGGCCTTTATGTACACCACCAATGCCCGACGCCGAAAATGGTGGGATGCGGTGACCCTGATCGTCTGGGGGCCGTCGGCCCGCCTGCTGGCCGAGGACGCCGAGCTTGGAGAGCGGATCGAGGAAATGAAGGCGGTCGGAGTAGAGCTCTTGGCTTGCCGGGCCTGCGCTGACAACTACGGGGTAAGTGATCGCCTGATGCAATTGGGCATCGAGGTGATTTACATGGGGGAGCCGCTGACCCGGATACTGAAAGACGGGCATCGGCTTCTGACGATTTAATCAAACAGGTGTCCGGGATAAGGAACCTGGAAGGAGAGACAAATGGCATATCGATGGATCGGGTTGGTGATGGTGGGGCTGCTCTGCGCGGGCGGTCCGGTGAGCGACGCTCAGGCTTTGGAGTCGGCCGTCGCCGGGGACGGGCTCAAGGAGGCCCTCAAGGTGGGCATCCGGACGGCCGTGGAAAAAGTGGGTCAGGAGGACGGCTTTCTCAAGAACCCGGACATCCGGATTCCCCTGCCGTCGGCCCTCCAGAAAATCGAGCCGATCTTGAAAACGGCCGGGGCCGGGGAGATGGTCGAGAACCTCAAGGTCAAGATGAACCGGGCCGCTGAAAAGGCCGCGCCCGAGGCCCTGGATATCTTCGTCGGCGCCATCAAGGCCCTGAAGATCGAAGACGCCATGGGGCTGCTCAAGGGCGGGGAGACCGCCGCCACCGATTACCTCCGGGAAAAGACGGCCGACGACCTCCAGGAAGCCTTCTATCCGACGGTCAAGGAGACCATGGCCGAAGTCAACGCCGTGCAGACCTATCAGTCGATCATGGACCAGCACGGCGGTGGGATCGCGGAGACCGCCGGTCAGCTCGGCGCCCTGGCCAAGGCCACCGGGATGGGCGATATCGGGGAGACGGACCTTGATGTCAACGCCTATGTCACCGAAAAGGCCATCAACGGGCTCTTCGTCATGGTCGGCCGGGAAGAAGCGAAAATCCGGGAAAACCCGGCGGCCCGGGCCACCGATCTCCTCAAGAGCGTCTTCGGGAGCCTGACCCAATAACCCTTACTCACTGAGGCTTTGCCATGAGCTTTACCGTCCTGCTGCCCCCGCCGTCGGCCGTCCGGCTGACCTGGGCCCGGACCGGAAAGTTGTCCGATGATCCGGTCTCGAACACCGCCGCCACCGTGGCCGAAGCGGCCCTCCGGGAGATCCGGGACCGGGCCGACGGGGACGAGGTCGAGCGGCGCTACGTCGCCAACGCCGTCATGAGCCTCGACGCCTGCTTCCGGAGCCTCGACGTGATCCACAAAAAGCGGGAGCTCAACTTCGCCGACAACGAGAAGCTCCGGTCAGCCTTTCTCCAATCGATCCAGGACTACATGGCCTTCGGGAGCAAGGTTCGGGACGTCCTCAAGTCCCTCCCGGCCATGGCCATCGGCGGAGCCGCCGGCGGGGCCACCGTGGCTCAGATCTTCAACCTGTCGGCGGCGGCCCTCTGGCTCTACGGGCTGGGCCTGGCCGGGGTCGGCTATCTCGTCAACGTCGGGCTCGTCCGCCTTTACCGCAGCCGGCAGCAGGACTTTTTCGTGATTCAGGATTACGAGCGGAGCATCTACTTCGACCAGTACATCTCCCAGGTTGCCGCCGTCCTCATCGACCTTTACCTCGACCTGGACCGGATCCACCGGAACGCCTTTGGCGAGCGATACCCGGTCGGGGACGACGGCGCCGTCGAGATCGTCGAAAGCATCCTCGGCGGGGTCCGGCCCACCTTCTGCCGCTACGTCCACCGGCATATTCGCGACGGCCGGATTACCCCCGAGCTCTGGCCGCTCTGCGAAAGCGGCCGGCCCGACGCGGTGGCGTCCTGCCCCCATTGGGAAGGGGGCCGGAAGTAGCTTCATGCCGCCCGACCCATCAACCCCAAAACCCCACGGAGACCTATTTTGAGCACCACTATCGATTTAAGCTTCAACGGCGGCTACAAGGTGACCGCCGCCATCGGCCCGCACGAAATCCCGGTGGACCTGCCCTCGGACGAGGGGGGCGAGGACACCGGCCCCACGCCATCCGACCTCTTTCTGGCCTCCCTGGCCACCTGCTCGGCCATCTATTTCCGGGAGCTCTGCCGGGCCCGGAACATCCCCACCGAGGGGATGGCCTTCCGAAGCACCGCTCACTACGACGAAACGGAGAAGCGCTACACCCGGATCGTCTCGGACCTGACCCTGCCCCCCGGATTTCCGGAAAAATACCGGCCGGTGGTCCTCCGGATGATCGACTCCTGCTTTGTCAAAAACCAGATCGATCATCCCCCCGAGCTCGAGACGAACCTGATTCCGTCCTGAGACGGCGTTAATCCTTCCGGCCGGGCTTGAATTCGCGGACCCGCCGGGCCAGGGCCGCCTCGTCGCCGCCGGCGCCGTACCGGATTCGGATGTAGCGGTCGATGATCTCGTCCGTCTCCCCCTTAAGGTCGGGCCGGGCGGCGGCCACGTGGACCGCGTAGTCGGCCGGTCCCATGGCCGGCGGCCGGGGCAGGCCGACCCGGGCGAGCTTCTCGCAGAACCGGCGGTAGGCCGCCACCGCCGGAGCGGCCTTGGGTCCCCGCCGCCGGAAGATGACCACCCCGTAAAGCCCCGCCAGGAGCCCCACCCCGAGCAGGGCCAGCAACAGGGCCTGGGCCGGCCCCCGCCAGGACCGGACGTCGATCCCCAGCCGCTCCAACACGGCCCGTTGCTGCTCAAAGGAATACCCCGCAAAGAGGATGTCCCACCGGGTGCTCAGCCAGTCCCAGCCGTCCCGAGCCGCATCGAAGTAGGATCGGAGCGAGCCCTCCCGGACCGACCGGAGAAAAGCCGGAAGCTCGTCGGCCGAAACCGACGCGGCCACCCCCTGCTCGATCCGGGCCGGAGAGACCGCCGCCGTGGGGTCCACCCGGACCCAGCCCCGGCCCGCCAGCCAGACTTCGGCCCAGGCATGAGCGTCCGACTGCCGGACGACCAGGTAGTTGCCGTAGGTGTTGACATCGCCCCCCTGATAGCCGCCCACCACCCGGGCCGGCACCCCGGCCGCCCGCATGAGCACCGCGAAAGCGGACGCATAGTGCTCGCAGTACCCCCGCCGGGTCTCGAAGAGGAACCGGTCGATGGGATCATCGCCCAGCCGGGGCGGGTTCAAGGTATAGTAGAATTCGTTTTCCCGGAAATGAGTCAACGCCCGCTCAACGATCGTCTCCGGCGTCACCAGCTCATCCGCCCAGCGCCGGGCCAGGTCCCGGGTCCGGGGATTCCCGTCGGGTGGTAAGGCCAGCTCCACCGACTTCCGGCCGATCCGCAAACCCGTCTCCGCGTCCGTGTAGGAGGTGAGCCGGTAGCCGAGCTTCTTCCGAACCCGGCTCCGGTAAAAGAGGGTGTGATCGGCGAACATCCTCGCCCCGTCGGGCGCCGCCGCCGGCAGCTCCAGGGAGAAGAGCCACCGCTCCTCGTGGGGCTCCAGGCTGATGGTGTAGTCGTAGCGATCATTCCCGTTGATCTCGGAGAGGGGCAGCGAGGCCCGGAACCGCCACCGCCAGGCCCGTCCGTCAAAGTCGTGATAGACGATCCCCCGGAAGTAGCGGTCCCGCCGGGGCGGGATCTCCTCCCGGAACTCGGCCCGAAAAGCGATCTCCTCGCTCTGGACCAGTGAGGTGACGTTGCCGGGACTCAGGGTGTCGGAAAACCCGGTCCGGCCGGCCGTGTCCCGGGGAACCCCCCAGAGGCTCCCCTGAATCCGGGGAAACAGGAAAAAGAGGATCAGGGTCAGGGGGATGGCTTGGGCCATCATCCGCCCGGCCAGCCGGAAATGGCCCGACGGAGATCCTTCCGGATGGTTGATCCGGACCAGGATCGCCGTGGTCAGGAGGACCGACAGGGCCATGTAGAGCGTCATGGCCAGGTTCTCGTAGGTAAAGAGGCTGGTGATGACGATGAAGTAGGCCAGAAAGAGGGTCACCGTCCGGTCGCGGTGGGTCCGCATCTCCAGCGGCTTGAGCCCGGCCATCACCGCCATGAGCCCCACATAAGCGTTTGGCCCGATCTCCCGGCCGAAGGAGAACAGGACGAGCCCCGCCCCGAGGACCGTCATTCCTAAGCGGATGGTGGCCGACGGCGGCCGCCGGTGGTGCCGGGCGGCATGGATGGCATACCCCCAGAGCCCGGCGCACCAGATCACGATGGTCGGCGGCAGCCGGAAAACGTGGGGGGCGATGGCCACGACCAGGGCGACGATAATGGCCGTTATGTGGGGCGCGGCCCGGAAAACGGGCGGGTCAGTCGCCATCCGATCCAAACCTCGCCAGGGCCGTCAAACAGCGGTGAAGGTGGGGGGTGCCCCGGTCCGGCGGGAGCTCCCGGCCGGGAAGCCGGAGCCCGTAAACCAGGTGCCGGCGGTCGGCCTCGATGACCAGGTGACACATCCGGGCAAGCCGCCCCTCGGTGTCGGCCCCCGAAGTCGTCGCCCAATCAACGGTCACGGCCGACCCGGCCCCGCCGGTGAAGACCTTCGTGTGGACCCCTTGCCCCCGGGACAGGGTCTTCCAGGAGATGTGCTGGATGGCGTCCCCCGGCTGATAGGACCGCAAGCCCTCGAAATCCTCGGCTCCGATCCCGCCCTCCCCGTCATCCGCGCCCTGACGGTCCCCGCCGGCGGCCAGGGTGAACGGCCCCGGCATCGGCCGGGGGTAAACCGGGATCTCCACCGGCGGGTGAGGCCGGGCCCAGGCCCGGAAAATCCCCAGCGGGTACCGGGTCGAAACCACCAGCGGGCCGGGCTTCAAGATCCCCCGCCGGCGGGTCTTGAGCTCGATCTCCACCTGGGCCGTCTCATCCGGGTCGAGGCTGACCCCGGCCGGGTCGCCGTCGGGGAGCTCGAACCGGATCGACGGCCGGACCACGCCCCCGGCGTGGCTTGCCCGGACCTGAACCTTCACCCTCGCCCGCTCCCCGGCGAAAACCGGACCCCCCAGCGCCGACAGGACCGTCACGCCGGAGAGGTTCCGGGCCGTGTAGAGGATCGAGATAAAGGCCATCCCCCCCAGCAGAAAGGTCAGCAGAAACCCGAGGTTGTTGTTGTAGTTGATGGACCCCAGCAGCATGGCCAAAAGGACCGTGATGAAGAGCAGCCCGTGCCGGGTGGGCAGGATGTAAATCCGCCTCCGGTCCAGGGTCACCGGCGGCCGGTCAATGGGCGGAACCCGGCGCCGGAAACGCTCGATCAGGCCAAAACGGGGAAATCTCATGGAAAACGGCGGCCGGCGGATCGGGGCGGGGCCGGGCATGGACCCCCGGAGATCACCCGCCGGCTCACGGGATGGGGACTTCCATCAGCATCGAGAACAGCTTGTCCCGAGGAATCTCGCCCCGGTCCTCGGCCGCTCTGAGGCGATGGCCCACCACCCAGGGCATGACCGTCTGGAGATCCTCGGGGATGGCATGATCCCGGCCGTGGAGGTAGGCCCACGACCGGACCGCCCGCAGGAGCGCGATTCCGGCACGGGGGGACAAACCCACGTGGAAGTACGGCGCCGTCCGGGTAAAGGTGAGGAGATCCTGGAGGTAATCGAGAAAGGCGTCCGACACCTTGACCCCCTCCACCGATCTCTGGATCTCGATCACGTCATCCCGGAGCATGCAGGAATCCATTTCCGAGACCAGCTCCTGGGTCCCGGCCTCCCGGAGGAGGTGCTTTTCCGCTTCCCGGCCCGGATAGCCGATCTCGATCCGCATTAAAAACCGGTCGAGCTGGGATTCGGGGAGAGGAAAGGTCCCGGCCTGCTCCAGCGGGTTCTGGGTGGCGATCACGAAAAAGGGAACGGGCAGCCGCCGGGTCTGGCCCTCGACCGTCACCTGACCCTCCTCCATGGCCTCCAGCAGGGCGCTTTGAGTCTTGGGCGTGGCCCGGTTGATCTCGTCGGCCAGGAGGACCTGGGTGAAGATCGGGCCGGGGTGAAAGGCAAAGGTTCCGCTGTTCTGGTCAAAGACGGAGACCCCGAGGATATCGCCGGGGAGCATGTCGCTGGTGAACTGGACCCGGCGGAACTCGAGCCCCAGGCACTTGGACAGGACCTTGGCCAGGGTGGTCTTCCCGATCCCGGGGAGGTCCTCGATGAGGAGATGCCCCCGGCCAAACAGGCAGGCCAGGGCCAGCCGGGTCTCGCGCTCCTTGCCGAAAATCACGTCGCCGATCTGGGCGACTATCTGGTCGAATCGCTCTTTCATCCTGAGCTATCTACCACGCGGACCGCGACCTGTCAACGGACCGGATAGGCTCCTCGGCTGAATGGCTTGCCTCTTGGGGCGGGATCGGGTATGTGAGCCGTCATGAG